>DAIDJI010000080.1 GCA_027451455.1 Planctomycetales bacterium
TTTCCATATTTCCTGGTATTTACACTTTAACCTTTCTTGCCCACGCCTGGATTTTTCGGTCTTCAGACCGGCGAACATCATGTCGGGCGCATTCCCGGATACCGGCACGGGATCACGACGCCTCGCCTGCATTGGACACGAAAAACGGAAAAGGGAAACCCGGTGCGCGAATCTCGGGCCCCGCACTCCGTTCAATGTCTGACGTTACCATCGGGGGACAACCCGTTCCATGGAGGCACGGCCATGATCCATCCCACGCCATCGCGCCTATTTCGCCTATTTGCTCGGTTTTTCCGAACTGGGCGAATCTTGCGAGGTCGATGGATCGCGGTGCTGATGCTGGCGATGCTCTCGATCTCGGGGGCACCGGCGACGGAGCGGGCGCGGGCCCGTTCGTGGGCATCGTCGACGGGGAGGGGGGCCGTCGATGATCGGCCGAACCTCCTTTTGATCATCGCCGATGACCACGGCGGCATGACGATGGGGATCCAGGGCGACCCTCGACGGGCGACGCCGAACCTCGACGCTTTGGCTCGTGAGGGCATCCTTTTTGAGCGAGCCTACTGCAACGCGCCCCTCTGCACGCCGAGCCGGCAAACCCTGATTACGGGCAAGCTGCCCCACGCCACGGGCGTCATGCAACTGACGACCCGGCTTTCCGACAACGTCCTGACCATGGGTGAGTGGTTCACGCGGCTGGGCTACCGGACCGCCGCGGTCGGCAAGATGCACTTCAACGGACCATCACACCACGGCTTCGCGATCCGGATCGACACGAACGACTGGGAGGCCCACCTGCGGGCCCACCCGCCCGATGCGGGCGATCATCGGCGCCCGTGGCGCCCGTTCCGCGACCCGGCCGCCACCTGGCTCAACTCGGAGAAGCAGTCTGACGGCCTTCCTGCTTCGTCCATGCAATCGAGCTTTCTGGTAGATCGGGCACTGGAGCTTCTGGCCGAGCCGGCCGATCGACCGTTCGCGATGGTGGTGAGCCTCTACGACCCCCACAGTCCGTTTCGCTTCCCGAATGGCTGGGAGAATCGGTTCCGACCTGAGCAGTTCCCGGTCCACCCAATCTCCGAGTCGGATCGCCTGGAACAGCCGCGGATTTTTGCCAGGCTGACGCCCGAGCAGATGCAGGGCATCCAGGCCTCGTATTACACCTCGCTAGCCTTCGCCGACGAGCAGATCGGCCGGCTGGTCCGTGGGCTCGATGCCGCGGGCCTTGGACGCAAGACCCTGGTCGTCTACGTGGGCGACAACGGATACATGCTCGGCCATCGCGGCCGATTCGAGAAGCATTGCCTGTATGAGCCGGCGGTCCGCATTCCGATGATTTTCCGATGGACCGGAACGATTCCCGCTGACCGTCGGTCGCGTGAACTTGCCGAGATGGTGGACGTTCTGCCAACAACGCTCGATTTGCTAAAACTGCCCGCGCCGACCGGCTTGCAGGGCCTCGACCTGGCGTCGATTGTCCGGGGCAAGCCGGGCGCGGTCGGCCACGACGCTGTCTTCAGCGAGTACAACGAGAACGAGGAGGCGATGGTCCGTACTCGGCGATTCAAGCTGATCGTCGGTACGGGCAGCCGGGTTCGCCAGGACGGATACAAGACCGGCCGCCCCTTACCGGGCCCGTACGTCCGCCTTTACGACGAGCTGGACGATCCCGAGGAAACGCGTGATCTGGCCGACCATCCGCATTACCAATCGATCCGAGACGACCTTCTCGACCGGCTATATTGCCGGCTGACGACCACTCGCGAGGGCCTCGAACCGCTCCCGCCCGGCCTCGACCGGATGGAGGCGATTCGATGGTGCCTTCCCCCCCGTGATCGGCCATCGGGGCCGGGCGGAGACTGATGGCCCGGCCCTCGGAATTTACGGAAGATCGATCCTAACGCGGTTTTGGGCCCTTCAGACCGCTCGATCAGCCCCTGGCGATGGCTGGTCGAATCTTCTTCCATCGCGAGACGGCGATGCCGATCCCCAGGCCGATCGCGCCGAGTAGGGCCGAGTTCGGCTCCGGCACCGAAAGGGCACCGAACAGCCCGGACGTCTGGTTCGGGCCGCCGGCCGTGAAGTACAGGACATCCGCCGAGCCGTCCTTGGTCCCGCCACCGCCGAAGCTCAGGCCCCAGAGTTCGCTTTCGGCGAAGGGCTGGCCGTTCGCAACTTGGATGTAACCCTGGTAAGTTCCGTCGAGGCTGTACGCGTTGATCCAGCCATTCACAGCGTTATTCCCAACCAGCAAATCACCGCCAAACTGGCCCCAACCCGTCGGCGCGATGGCCATTCCCCAGGGTGTATCCAGGTGCTGGCCCGTGGTGTCGCTAATGAGTGTCTTGATGAACTGGCCTGAGGTCGTGAACTCATCGATAATCCCGCCTTGCGGGCTATTCGGATTGGCGAAGGTCACAAAAAGCGTTCCGCCCAGATTCTGCACGTTGAAGGCCGTGTAGCCGGTGGGGAGGTTCGGGTCGGTGAAGTGACCGGTCATCTGCCACTTGCCGTTGAAGATGTCGACATTCGGGCTATTCTGATCGGCGGCGTAGATGTACGGCGTGGTGCCGACGTCCCCGATCGCCAGGCCGGTGAAGGAGGCATTCATGACCGATGTCTGGATGGTCGCCGCCGTGGCCCCGCTACCCCAGGCCGAGATCGAGCCGTCGAGGTTGGCGAAGATAAAGAACGAGGGATGACCGGCGGCGCCTCCGATAAGGAAGTCCGACGACCCGACGGTGACGCCAGGTGTCCCGGTGGCCACGATCCCGGTCGGGCCGAAGTCGGCTCCCGGAGTGGAGCTGGGCGGGGTCTTGCCACCGAGGTTATTGACGCCCACGGTCAGCAGATTCCCCGAGCTCGTAGTCCCATTGACCGAATAAACCGTGCTGTTCGAAGAATACTGATTGGAAAGCCAGAACGGTCCGCCGAAGTTGCCGTTGTAGGCGATTCCCCAGGGATTGAGCATCTGCGGATCGTAGACCTCCGCCATCCCCTGGGTGCTAGAGACCAGGTTGGTCTGCACGTAACCTGTTCCGGCCTGGGCCACTTCGATCGTTGCGAAACCAACGATCGCCAGCGCGGCAAAACGGCGAATGCTGAAGCGCATCGGGTGTATCCTCCTGGGATGCCGGCCCGGTCGTCGAGCCGGGAGCGATGAATCCGTCGGGGTGGAGCGGTTACGTCCCGCCTCCAGCGAGTCCCCGTGGGTCGCGATCCGGGAGGGCACGGGCAGAAAAGGGTCCCTCGAAGACCTCGTCTCTCGGGCCTATCCCGGATGCTGTTACCAAGGAGTCGCGCCGATCGGATCCGGTTACATCTTTTTCCCGGCGCATTCCTGCGGAGGCTCCACGGCGAGACGATCCCTCGATTTGCGGCATTCCCGGAAGCGGAGTCGTCGTTCGACCTTGTCGCCCGGCCGATCGGCGACTAGAACGATCCTGGGAACGTGCAGCCGGTCTGGACAACGAGGGGATTTTCTGGGAGGTCCCAGACATGATCGAGGCGGAGACGACTGCAACCGCCGTGAGCAGCGGATGCTTGTTCCTCATGGATCCGCCCGACGAGCATTTGCTCTGGCGTTTCCTCCACGCTGACTCCGGGGATGCTCAGTCGGCCTTCGATGCCCTGGTCGAGCGGCACGGGCCAATGGTCCTGGCGATCTGCCACCGAATCCTCGGCCATCAACAGGATGCAGAGGACGCCTATCAGGCCACGTTTCTCACGCTGGCGCGGAAGGCGGGCACGATTCGCGACGGTCGGGCGCTTGCCGGCTGGCTCCAGGGCGTGGCGACTCGATGCGCATCGGGGCTCCGGTCCCGGCAGTCTCGTCGGCTCTGTGTCGAGCGGCGGCTCTTCGTGGCGACTCGACCGGCGCCGGCGGCGAGCGGCGATCCCTCAAGGGTGGTACGGGATGAGATCGCCGCCCTGCTGCACGACGAGATCGGCCAGCTTCCCGACAAGTACAGAAATCCCGTTGTCCTCTGCTACCTCGAAGGAAGGACAAATGAGGAAGTGGCCGAGCTCCTTTCCTGGCCGGTAGGCACCGTGAAAGGGCGGCTCTCGCGGGCCCGAGAATTGCTCCGGACGCGTCTCCTGCGACGGGGCCTGGCGCTGGCGGCCACCCTGCTGATACGATGGTTTGGCAGGACGCAAGCCGTCGCCGAAGTCGTCGAGTTCACCGGCGAATCCGCCGCGAAGCCAGGCCGGACGCGCTGGTCGCCCGGGTCCAGGCCGGACCCGACGGATCATCTCCAGGACGGGTCCAGCCTTCGAAACGATCCCGGGGCTTTCGTCGATTCCCGGTGCCCCTCGCACCGACGACGTCCGCGTCCGCTCCGGAAGCTCGTCGTGGCGGCCCTGCTGGCGGCGACAGGGGCTCTCGCCGCAGTGGCCGCGACCTCCGATGGTCCGACCTCAGCCTGGCAAGGCGTTCGGCCGGGTTCCTCAGGCCATCTTGTCGCATCCGACGCCCGGATCAGCCCCGCCGGCGCTCCGGACCTTCGGAGCCATGTCGGCCCGGATTCTCCATGCGGACACGGCGTGGACCGCTGATCTTCGGGACTTCCCTGAACGGCTTGATCGATCGCCGAGGGCTGTTCCTCAGTACGAATCCGACGAGATCACCTCGCCGTTGCCGCGGGTTCCCAGCGCCCACCAGATGTTGACCGCGATGGAATTCTTGATCGCGTGGACCGAGCCATCGGCGAAGAGGACGTTGACGATCCCGGGATGCCGGCTCGACGCCGAGGCCATGATCCCGTAGACCGTTCCGCCATAGCCGCAGGCGATGGTATTTGGCGGCATCCCGTGGTTGTACTGGTTCATCGTCTCGCCCGAGGCCAACCAGGCCGAGCCGTATGCCCAGTTACCGAATATCTGTGCCGTCGTCTTTGGGGCGCCCAGGTTCAGGCAGGCCTGGTAGGCCGCCTGCGGGGCACTGTTCTCGTACGCGATCGACTCCCAGCTCGCGGGCGCCTGGGTCGGCGAGGATGTCGGAGTGAGGTAGTCCACCTGCTGCCGGGTTGAGGCATTATTATAGCTGAAGCAGATCCCCTTGACCCGCTCGCTGAAGGCCGCGGTGTTGCTCAGTCCATCCGTGACAGCGGCGAAGTTGATCGGTCGGACCACGTCGGCACAACCGAACATCCCGTCGAAGGAAAACGCGCCCTGCTTCGAATAGTAGCAATCCGGGTTGGTCCCACAGCTTGAATTGTAGTTCGTATGCCCGGGCGCCGGAATCACCGGGCGGCTGTTCGGCTGGACCGTCGACAGCCGATCCAGGTCCGAGGGGCAGATCAGCATGTTGATGGTCATATCGTTGACCGTCGAGTTCACCGTCATGCTCACCGGGTCGAACGCCGAGGGCCCCGGAGGAGCACCACACTGGCACCAGAAGTTCGTCGCGTTGAACAGCGTCCCTTGCTCGAAGTATGCCAGAAGCTGCGCAATCGTCGAGGAATTGCACCAGGCATACCTCCGGTCGGTATGGCCGGCACCCCAGGGGAGCGAGTTCACCGCCGAGTGATAATTGTGCATCGCCAGGCCAAGCTGCTTCAAATTGTTCGTACACTGAATCCGACGCGCCGCCTCGCGCGCCGCCTGCACGGCCGGGAGCAAGAGCGCGATCAAGATCGCGATGATCGCAATCACCACCAGCAGCTCAATCAACGTGAAGGCGCGGCGCCCTGACCTGAGACGCTTGCGGGCCATGACACACTCCCTCGTCACGACAAACGGATCGATCATCTAAATGTATCGTAGAACAGAATCGTCACTCTTATCAAATCCCAATATCGACCAGGTGGTCAAGGAAAATTTCGGCCAACACAATAATCGGACGAGGACGACGAAGGCGGAGAACATCGCGGCCATTTCGGGCAAGGTCGCTTGACAATCCGCGACGGGAACGTAGGTTAAGAACCTGCAACGTGACCGAGCCCAATGGCGCACCCTCCTTCCCGGAATCGGGCGGGTCGGGGCTCTGGGTTTGGTACTCAGGAGATTGGCCACCCGCCTCAACCTTGGATGAGGGCGCCATGGATCGACGCATCCTCGTGGTGGACGACAGCCCGCTGATCTGCCAGCAACTGACCCAGGTGCTGGAATCTCGCGATCGTCGGATCGCCGTGGCACCGGACGGCACGGCGGCCCTGGAATGGCTGGTCGAGAACCCTTGCTCGCTGGTTCTGACCGACCTTCAGCTACCGGGGATCAGCGGACTGGAGCTGATCCGCGAAATCCGCGAGCGTGAGATGCCCGTCACTGCGATCGCGATGACGGGCCACGCGACCGTGGAGGCCGCCGTCGAGGCCATGAAGCTCGGCGCCTACGACATGATCCTCAAGCCGATCGACCCGATCCGCCTGGAGATGATTGTCACCCAGGCGCTTGAGGACCGGAGGCTGATCGATGAGGTCGCCGACCTTCGCGGCCGGCTTCGCAAAAAGCACGCCTATCACAACCTGATCGGCCGCAGCCTCGGAATGCTCGAGGTCTTCGACCGGGTGGCGCGGGTTGCCTCGTCGCCGTGTACGGTCCTGGTGACGGGCGAGACCGGCACGGGCAAGGAACTGGTCGCCCAGGCGATTCACTCCAGCGACGTGACCCGAGATGGGCCGCTCCTGGCCGTCAACTGTGCGGCGCTGCCGGAGACTTTGCTGGAGAGCGAGCTCTTCGGCCACGAGAAGGGGGCGTTTACCGGAGCCGACCGCCAGAAGAAAGGGCGGTTCGAGCTGGCCTCGGGCGGAACGCTCTTCCTCGACGAGATCGGCGACATGCCGATGGGGATGCAGGCGAAATTGCTCCGCGTGCTCCAGGACGGCCGGTTCGAGCGAGTAGGCGGGACCGAGCCGATCCAGGCGGATTGCCGGGTCGTCGCGGCGACGAACGTGAAGCTCCGCGAGGCAGTCGCCAGGGGAAAGTTCCGCGAGGATTTGTTCTACCGGCTCAACGTGGTGAAGATCGACCTGCCGCCGCTGCGCGAGCGGTTGGAGGATATTCCGATTCTGGTCGAGCACTTCCTTGCGAAGCTGGCCGACCGTGGGCTGCCGCGGCGGACGCTCTCGCGGGCATCGATGTCGCGACTGCTCTCGTACGACTGGCCGGGGAACGTCCGCGAGTTGGAGCACGTCCTGGAACAGTCGATGGTGATCACCCCGGGTCCGGTGATCGAGCCGGAGAACCTGCCCCCGCAGATTGTCCCACAGCACGACGAGCCCTTGACCCTGGAATTCGACCACCAGCGCCCACTCCCGGAAATCACCGCCGAGCTGACCGAGCGGATCGAGATCGCGTACTTGCAGCGCGTTCTGGAAAAATACCGGGGACGGATCGAGCCGTGTGCCCACCATTGCGGCCTGACCCGGCGGAGCATCAGCGCGAAGCTCCGCCGATATCAGATCGACAAGCGCGATTACAAACCGCACATCGCCCGCCGAAAGGCCAAGCAACTCGCGATGGCCGGCGATTGATTCGCAGGATGACATCGGGAGCCGGCGTCTAAAAAAAAGACGATCCGATCTCCCTCGATCACTAGAACACGGAATTCATACCATCGATCGACCGGTTGAGGTCGACGAAGAACCGTTCCAGGTTATCGCCATCGGCGACGCTTCTCCCCTTGATCCCGGGGAGGATCGCCCGCTCGTAGGCCGAGAGCTTCCGTTTGGCCGCGATCACCGGGCGGATCGAGGCGTGGCCGGTCGTCTGCGATTCCTGATAAACCGCGCGGAAGGCATCGTCGGCCGCGCGTCGGAGGGCTGTGCTTCCCGGATCGTCGAGGATCATCCCGGGCCAGAGGATGTTGCCGTTGCGGTCAAAATGTGGAATCGGCGGGTCGATCGGCCTTCGGTAATGCCGGACCCGACGCGGGACGCCGCCACCGGTCGGACCATCCCAGCCGGGCAGCGATGTGATCGCGCTATAGAGCGGTTGAAGGGCCACGGTTGTCCGTGCCGGCTGTAGGTAACGATTTTGGTTGATCCCGAAAGCTGCCCCATACCCCTGGCCGGGCAGGCCGTTGCGTACGCCGTAGCCGTACGATGGATACCCGTAGCCGCCACCATAGCCGTAACCGGAGTTGTAGGCCCCGCCATTGCCGGGTGAGGGAAACCCGACGCCGAACAACTGCCCCCGGGCGCCGATCGGCACGGCGACCGCCAGCAACAGGCCGATCGCCGCAACCCGCCCGACTCGTCGCGTCGTCTTCATGAGAGAAGCCTCCCGGTTCGGGGGTTCAGCGGGGCCGTTTTTGAATCGCCTCGGCGATCGCCCGATCGAGCGCCTCGCCCGACTGCTCAACGGCGATCACCTTTCCCTCACGACCGACGAGGAAATTCACCGGAACCTCCTCGACGCCGAACGCCCTGGTGAGATCCGCCGGGCCCTCGCCACTCATGAGATTGGTCCAGGTCACGCCATGCCGGACGAGGAAGCGTCGGACGGTGTTCAGGGCGTGGTTCGACTCGCGGACGTCCTCGTGCATCGCGTCGACGCTCACGCCGAGGATCACCAGGCCCTGCTCGCCGTACCTTCGCTCCAGGTCTTTGAGATGCGGGATCGCGGCGACGCAGGGCGGGCACCAGGTCGCCCAGAACTCGACCAGGACGACCTTGCCCCGAAGATCGGCCGGCGTGACGGATCGACCGTCGACATCCTTGCCAGCGATCGCCGGCGCAGGCTTTCCAACGTGATCGAGGCGGGCCTTGCGCGAGGCGAAGTGATCGCGGACCTCGGCCGGCGACTCGCCGGCGCAGGCGAGGTCGCAGAGGTCGCGGGCGACCTCGTATCGTCCGTCATGAATCAGGCGCTGAAGGGTTGCCTCGCCGACCGCCAGGGCGACCTCGACTTTCTCGCCCTGGGCCGATTTGAGGAGTTCCTTCCAGTCCACGAGAATCTGACCGTACTGGCCGCGATCGGCGCGAGCGAGGGCCTGAACCAGCGCAGCGAGGGCGCGAACGTCCCGGGCGGAGGCGCCGACCTTGAGGCACCGCGCGGCCTCGTCCTGAGCTTCTCGACAGAGGTTTTGCTCGATCGCGAGGGCGAACAGACGACGATCGGCGGCCTCGGCCTCAGCGCCCTGCGACCTCCCGGCGAGCGCAGCGAGTTCGCTGATCTGCCGGCGGTGCAACTCTCGGAATTGCTCGCCATACTTGCGGTCAAGCTCCTCGATGGCCGCGGATCGAGCGGGAGGAGTGGTCGCGGGAGGTTCCTGCGCCATGGCCGGGGCCGTGAGCGCCGCCAGCATCGCGAGGGGAGCGAGGATCATCGTCCAGTGATCGGGCATCGGGGCACGGGCTCCAAACGAGGGTCAGTCCACGTCGGTGACGTCGGGAAGTCTCGCCGATATTATGGACGGACTTGATTGCCTTGGTCTAGATTCCATCGGATCGAGTCCGCAGGCGAAGAAGGGATACATCGCCCGAGACCCTCGATCCACCGCCTCGCCCGAGCCATCGGCCACCGCTCCGGTGACGCCGTCGCACGGCTCGCCGCCCAAAGACCAATGGAATGGCACCACTCCCTGGTCGCACGGCTCGAGGGCCGGAACGGCCAACTCGAACGCGCCCCGCCTCGACGACCCCAAGGGCCAGATTATCACCAGGCGCAAGCCAGGCGAATCACTGGCAGGCAAGCGCGCTAGTGAGATTTATGATTTTTTGCATGCGTACTGATGACGGGAAGCGGACCACCATTGAAGAGGACCGCCTCAGCGACAAGCC
The DNA here is from genome assembly GCA_027451455.1 of Planctomycetales bacterium. Taxonomy (GTDB): domain Bacteria; phylum Planctomycetota; class Planctomycetia; order Isosphaerales; family Isosphaeraceae; genus JAKAUH01. The sequence goes on from DAIDJI010000080.1 coordinate 9,726, forward strand.
CCTCGATCACGGCCGGGTTGATCCGCCGAATCGAGGCGTGGGACGAGATGAGGCGGAGCCGCGCGAAGGTCGCGTATCCGCCCTGCGCGATCGCGAGTTCCACCGGCTGATGTCGGGCGTGTCGGCCTCGGCCGACGATCTCGACACCGCTGTTATAGGAGGTGACAAGGTTGCCGTAGGCATCGACCACGGCGACGGTCACAGAGATCTCTCCGTGACCAACGGGCGTCGAATGGATCTCGACGACCCGGTTCGCCGCTCCCGGCACCACGGCGATCGGCGAGGTGGATGCGGGCGCCGCTCCGCCGCCGGCCGTCGCGTCGATCGTGTCGCCCAGGGCCGCCTGAGTGAGGGTTAGTCCCGAGAAAACGGCCACTCCGCCGACCACTGGCTCGGTCAACGTCCCGCCGAGCCCCGTCCCACTCGGATCCGAGCCCATCGCAATCGTAATACTGCCTTGATAGGTGGTGTCGATCGTCCCGTCGGGCGAGACCACGGCGATGGTCAGTCCGAACGGTTGACCGGCCACGATCGTCGCTGGCGGCGGCGACTCGATCGCGAGCCAGGAGGCCAGGTCGTGGTACGCCAACGCCGGTGCGATCAGCGACGCGACCGGCGTGCCGAGGCCCGTCGCCTGGTCGTAGCCGGGCACGGACGCAAAGGCTCCGTTGCCGCCGGTGGTCACATCGTGGAAATCGGAGGCCGGCAGGCCGTAAAGCGAGGGGATGACCTGCGAGGCACCGTCGAGCAACGACCCTCCGGCCGAGGCCCTCCCCTGGTCGGCGATCGCGACCAGAGCCGCCCAGATCGGAGCGGCGAGGCTGGTCCCACCGGACCGCATCCAGGGGCCGCTGGCGCCTCCATCGTACGAGTCGTAGACTGAGGCGCCCGTGTTCGGGTCGGCGACGGCCGCAACATCGGGGATGGTCCGGTTGCCGGTCGACTGGACGCCGGCCTGATACGAGGGCCGAGCTTCGTAGAGGCTGGTCCCGCCGCCGCCGTTGGACCACCCCGACTCGCCGCCGTAACCGCCGCTGGTCGGGATGGTCAGTGAGGTCCCGCCAACGGCCAGCACGTTCGGCGAATAGGCCGGGTACATCCCGGGCGCCCCGTGGTCGCCGGCCGCCGCCACGAAGGTCACTCCCGCGTGAGCGGCCGGGGTTGTGAAGCTCGGGTCGTAACGGGTCTCGCCCGAGAACTCGGCCGATCCCCAGCTCATCGAGACCACCGAGACGCCCGGGATCGCCGCCGCGGTCCGGGCGCCGGCAAAGAGGTCGGAGTCGTTCGACGACTGGGTCTCGACCAGGATGATCGACGCCGCGGGTGCCATCGCATGAGCCCATTCGACGTCGAGCGCCTCCTCCTCGGCCCAGTTTCCCGGGACGCCCGAGCCCGCCGGATCCGACCCAGGTAGGTTCGAAGCGCTCCCCGACTGCCCAACCTTGAGGAAGCTCGGCGGGTCAGGCAGGCCGTACTGACGATCGAACTGGGCAAGGTCGCTGCTCTCGAAGCTGGGCGAGTTGCTGTCGACGAGTGCGGGGTCGTTGTAAGCGTCGACGATCGCGATCGTCTGCCCCGCGCCGAGGCCCGGCGTACTTCCGAACGTGATCCCGTTGAAACCGTACGCTGAGGCGATTTGCTGCGGACTGTAGCCCCAGGGCGACGACTCCGACCACGCCGCGGCCCCGGCCGCCGGCTGGATCTGAATCGTCGGCTGAGCGGCGGGCGGGATCGTGGCGAGGGGCCCAAGCGTCGCTCCCGAGAGCATTCGACGCTCTTCCATCGCCTCCGGCGCCGCGATGGCGGCCCGATGCCGACGCCGCGGCGCGCACGATCGGCGGGGGAGGGAGATCATGAGACCCTCCGGCTCATCTCGAGTTCTCCGAGGCGAACCGACCCCGGCGCGCGCCGTCCCATTGGGCGCCATGCGAAGGCGAGGCGCGGCGGGGATGGGCCCGGCCCGGATCGATCACGGGATAGCGAGGACGGACCCCGTCCCCGATACGGCCCCGCCGGTCACGCGACGGGGTCAGCGGAGGCAGGCCCGATCACTCGGTCCCACCCCACACTTCAAGCGTAGGTCGCAACGAAACCTGTGTCAGGGGCCCGTTTCGTTTTCCCAACCCGATACCGAGGCCGTAAGAATGCCCGGATCCGGCACCGGGGAGGCCGCCATGCCCCGCCGCAAGACGACCCCGCTCCGTGATCGGACCGAGCCGGAACGCCAGGAGTTGACCCGGGGTCAGCCGATCACGGGTCGCCTCGGCCATCGCGCTGAACCGCAGGCCCAGGTCCGAGGAATCAGGGCGAGGGAGCCGCGCCCGAATCGGTCAGCAAGCGGCGACACTCGTCCTGGTCGATGCTCACCCGGCGAATCGCGAGCGTCTTGCCGGTGGCCGGGTCGATCTCGACGAGCGCCCCGTTTAATCGCGGGTCGCCGACGGCGACGTCGAAATGCGTGTGGACGAACGTCATGGACGCCGCGAGGACCCGATCATACCGCCGGCCGATGATCGAGTCGTGCGGGCCCGTCATGCCGACGTCGGCCTGGAACGCCGTCCCGTTTTTGAGGATCTGTTCGTCGGCTGTGGGGACGTGAGTGTGCGTTCCGAGTACGGCCGAGACGCGGCCATCGAGGTATCGGGCCAGGAGCTGCTTGTCGCTGGTCGCCTCGGCGTGGACGTCCACCAG
>DAIDJI010000081.1 GCA_027451455.1 Planctomycetales bacterium
CGGCGGAAGCGCGCCTCCTCGCCGGCGTCGACGCCCGGGAGCGCGATGACCTTGAGGGCCACGGTCTGCCCGGTCATCTGATCGTGGGCGCGGTAGACGATCCCCACGCCGCCGCGGCCGACCTCGCGATGTGCTGGATCGCCTCCAGGCATCGGGGGTTCTCGAAATCGCCGGTGCAGCCCAGGACCTGACTGAGGTCCGACGGCCCGACAAAAATCAGGTCGACGTCCGGCACCTTCGCGATCTCGGCGACGGTCTCCAGCGCCCCGGCCGTCTCGACCTGCACCCCGAGGAAGGTCTCGGCGTTGGCCCTCGCCGTGTACTCAGCGAGGGGGACCAGCCCGTATCGGCCATCCCGATTGCCGCCGTTGACCCCGCGCTCGCCGCGAGGATGGAACTTCGCCCACCGGACAGCCTGCTCAACCTCGGCAGGCGACCTGACCATGCTCAGCATCAGCCCGCCGGCGCCGGCCTCGAGCGGGCGCATCACCGAGGCGTAATCCGTCGGCGGGAGCCGGACGAAATGGTCCATCCCGTAGGATCGAGCGGCCATCGTCGCCCACTCGATCTCCTTCATGGTGAGTCCGGCGTGCTCCTGGTCAAGCCAGAGCGCGTCGAACTCGCCGTGCTCGCCGACGATCTCGATCAGCTTCGGGCTGATCAACTGGCCGGTCCCGAAGACCCGGACAACCTTCCCCTCCGCCAGCATCGTCTTGATTCGAGGCATCCGTCCACTTCCTTCCTCTCGACCGTTCTTGCAGAATAGAACCTCGTGCGGCGCCCGGCGGCCTGGCCCCAGGCCGGACGGGCCGCGCGGAGATCGCCGCACCAACGCGGTCGGCCGGTCCCGCGGACCTCGCCGTCCCAAAGATTGCAGGCTAACCGGCCGGGGCGGGTGAACCAAGGGGTCTGTCCGTCGGGCCCGAGGGAACCGGGCCGACTTCGAAAGGCCCAATCGCGTGATGCCGAAATCCCGCCGCCCACTCAAACTCGACGCCGGAAATCCGTGTCTCCGGACGTCGCGGCTCCTGTTGCCCGCAGCCCCCGAGCCGATGGTCCGGGATCGGACCCCTCGAAGCCCGTCTGGCCGCCCGCCCCTCGGGCCGACGTTCCCAACCACGGCCCCCCAAGGAGACTCCGATGCCTGAGCGTTTCCGCGTGCTGATCGCCGACTTCCTCGACGAGACCTCGGTCGAATCGGCCGTCCTGGGGGACATCGCCGACCTCACTCCAGCCCGGGCGACCGACGAATCTCAGCTCGCCGACCATCTCCCAACGGCCGACGCGATCATGGTCTTCCACGACCTTCCCATCCTCGCCGAATCGAGCTTCGCCCTGGCGAAGCGATGCCGAGGCGTCGTCCGCGCGGGGGTCGGTTACAACAACGTCGACATCGAGGCCGCCGCTCGACATGGTCTGGTCGTCTGCAACGTCCCTGACTACGGCACCGAGGAGGTCGCCGATCACGCGATCATGTTCCTCCTCGCGATCGCCCGGCGGTTGGTCAGCTCGCACGAGGCGATCCGGGCCGGAACGTGGGACTATCGATCGGCCCTCGGCGCCCCAAGACTCCGCGGCCGGACCTTCGGCGTCATCGGCTGCGGCCGAATCGGGACCGCGACGGCACTCCGCGCGAAGGCGCTCGGGCTCGATGTCGTCTTCTACGACCCGTACCTGCGCCAGGGAATCGACAAGGCCCTCGGCATCCGCCGGGTCCACGACCTGGGCGAGTTGCTGGAGCAAAGCCATTTCGTCAGCCTGCACTGCTACCTCGACGCCGCCAGCCGCCACCTCATCAACGCCCGAACGATCGCCCGGATGCGTCCCGGCGCGATTCTGATCAACACGGCGCGCGGACCGGTGGTCGACGAGGAGGCCCTCCTGAACGCCCTCGACTCGGGCCAGATCGCCGCGGCCGGGCTCGACGTCGTCGAACGCGAGCCGCTGGAGAACGAGCGACTCCGCAACCACCCGAACATCCTCTTCACCCCGCACACCGCGTTTTACAGCGTCGAGGGCTACATCGAACTCCGGACCAAGACCGCCGAGGAGGTCCGCCGACTCCTGCTCGGCGAGCCGCCGAGGAACCCAGTGAATCTGGTGGCCGGGCGGGGATAAGTACCGCGTGGGGAGCCCGATCCTCGAACGTAACGCCATTGTGTTCGTGGACGGCTCCCTATAATTTCGACGTCTAACTGGGACTTTTTCCGCGGATGTTCCTCAACTCAATCCCAGTGGGGCACAGTTGGTCTTCACGACGCACGATGCATCTTTGCTGAGCGGCAGGATTTACCGTCGTGATCAGGTCTGGTTCACCGAGAAGGACGCGAGCGGGGCAACAGACCTCTATTCACTCAACGATATCAAAGGGGTCCGCGAGGACGAATTGTTCGAGAAGGGCTATCTGCGAGGCCGATAGGGCGCGATCCCGTTCTTCGGCTCGTTCGACTTCCCGCAGGTCCCGGAAGAGTCCGCAGAGGCGGCCACCTGAGCTCAACCAAGGCATGCTGAAATCGCTGGAACGTCCCGAACCGTCTCGGGAGCCGAGGAAAGCCATCCTGATCGCGCTGGAGGACCGGCCATCCGCAGGTCGAGCGACTGCCATCCTTGTACCGAGGTCTTCCGGAACGTTGAGAGCCTCCTGGCCCAGGCATGAACCCGATGACGACGTCCTCTGACAATCTCCACGTACCACCCCTGGTAGACTCACCGCATTCCCCCTGGGGCTGGCTCATCGTCGTCGTGCTGACCGCCGCGATGACCACTCTTACCACCTATCAGTCGCTCCGGCGCTACGAGGAACTGCGCAGCGGGTGGTCGTGGGACCTCGCCTATTACAATCAGTGGTACTGGGCGCTCACCTTCGGCGACCAGAAGATCTCGGTCCGACCGATCGCGGCCTACGCCCAGGAAGGGCCCTCGGTCTGGAAGATGAACTATCTCTCGCCGCTGCGGTTTGCGCTGGCACCGATCTACCGGGTCTTTCCCGACCCCCGAACTCTCCTGGTCCTTCAGAGCCTTGTCTTCTGGTGGGTGATCCCGGCCGCTTATGGACTGGTCCGGGCCGAGTCGCGATCGGAGGGTGCCGCGATCTCGGCCGCTGCGCTGGTCCCGCTCACCCCCCTGCTCTGGCCGCTCGCCTGGAACGACTTCCGCGAGCTGCAATTCGTAACGCCTTTTGTCCTCTGGGCCGTCCGAGGGGTCCGCGAGCGGTCGGTCGGATGGGCCGCGATCGGGATCGGCGGGATGCTCGCCTGCCGACAGGAATTCGCGATCGCCGTGATGACGTTCGCCCTCCTGCCGCCCCGACGCCCCGAATCGCTGACCGTCTCCCTCCGATGGCGCGACGCCATGATCCTCCTCGGGCTCGGCTGGATCCTCTTCGGATTCTTCGGCTACCTGCAATTCGTCGTCGGGCACGGGACGCCGGACGCCTTCATCGACCAGTTCCTCGGCCCGCGCGCCGGGCTTGCCGAGACAACCTGGACGGCCGCCGAGGCGCTGGTCCTCGGGCTGGGTGGATGGGCCTTCTTGATGCTCCTGGCGCCCCGGACGGCGGTCCTCGCCCTCCCCTGGATCTGGAGCCTCTGCAACGGACGCTGGGCCCTCCGGTTCCTCAGCACCACCGAGTGGCATCACGTCCGATACGCGATGCCCATGGTCGCGTTTGTCCTGGCGGCCGGCCTGGTCGGATATGCCCGGCTCGCCGCCCGGCTGATCCCTCGCCGATTCGGCCGCCTCGAACTGGCGGCGGTCTGGCTGGTCGCGGCGGCGCTGGGCGGCTTCGGCCTGCGAGACGTCTCCCGTCGACTGGAATTCGCTCCCATCTCGTTCGATCGCCGAGAGGCCGCCGAGATCTGGGCCTGGATCCGACAGGTCGCCCCCGACGACGCCGTCCTCGCCGACTACGACGTCTCTGCCCCGCTCTCATCCCGTCGGCTGCTCTACAGCTACAAGATGGACACCAACCTCCCGCCCGGTTTTCCCAAGCTTGGCCCCGAATTCCGATGGCTGTTCGCCCGGAACAACTGGTCGCCGCTCAACTCGTTGCTGGATCAGGGTTTCAGCGTCGTCTACCGCGGGCCTCATCTCACCATCGCCCACCGCCGGACGCTCCACCTGGCCGGGTTTTCGAATTTTTTCCGATTCCGCGCGAACAATTCTTCGCGATAGGATGTCTACGTCGACGAACCACCTGAGAGTCGCGTTTCGATCCCTCGACGGATCGCCGATCCTCGCCACGTCCGAGGACCGGCCTATCCCTCTTGATCGTTGCGCGACGATGGCGCTGAGTGTGTCGCCCGGCTCCATCCGACCGAACCGTTTTCTCGGAACCCCATGACCCGTTAACCGAATCGATCTCGCGGGACGTAGCATCGTCCCCATCCACCGTGACCCGAGACGCCGGCGCCTTCTTTCCGCCCCGATCTCGGTCACCTCCAACTCCCGCCTGAACGGCGGATGCGAGGGTTTCGCCATGTTCCACCGCACGAACCTGACGCTGTCGGCCCGGACGCTTTCGAACCGGCTGAATCTCGGGACGCGGTCGTTCGCGCTCATCGCGAACGTCAAGGACAATGGCCATACCCTGCGCAGCCGTCACGCCCTTCATGACGTCATGCGCGAAGGAATGGCCTGGTATTCCGTATCACCGATCATCTCTGTGGTATGCGGCATCCCGACCATTCCGGGCTCCTTTACACCATCGCAGCACGGCCAGCCGGGAAGCCATCAACGGCAACCGGTACCCGTGGCGGCGGACGTTCGAGTCGTGACCGAACCGAGGCCGGCAGACCTCGACGGTCGACCTGAACGAGGCTTCTCTGTCGGCGATCTCGGGACCCGACCCGCATCCATCGTCGCCCACGAGCGAGGTTCGCACGAGTGCGAGCCGGGTTCCGGGCGCCGGATCGTGGCGAAGGCCCCGGCGAAACCCGGCCGGAAGCGACCCGCCCGGTTTGCTGCGAGGAAAGCTGGGGCGGCCATACCGGCCGCCGCCTTCGGAAAGTGAGCCTCGACCGCTCGCTTCCACCTCGATGATCACGACCTTCGCGGCGTCGCCCCGATGACGACCCGCCCCTGCTTGTGAGGGGCGAGTCCGTCGAACCGGGCTGGCCCGTCGGACGTGATCCCGAGTCCCGAAGCGGAAGCCAAGGTCCCGCACGACAGGTCGATCGATCCCGCCCGATCGAGGACGCACCCGCGTTCTCATCGGCTGATCTCGGCCCGCCGCGCTCGCGCAGTGGCCCGTCGCTGGCCGCCAGCCGCCAGGGAGGTGCCGGTCGTCCGACTCCGGACGTCCCGCCGCCCCCCGGTTGGGAAACTGGCCGTCCAGCTTGCACGACGTCCATCGATGGCGCCGAGTCTCACCCCCGTCGGCCCCGCATTTCATCCAGCGGGCCAGGACGGGGCACGCCGGGATTCGGAACGACTCCGCAAGGGGAAGGCGGATCACGTGTTGACGATGACAAGGGAGATCGAGACGGAGAGCAGGGACTGGTCGGAACTGGCCGCGGTCGTCGTCCGCGCCCAGCGAGGCGACCGCGGGGCACTCGGCGAGCTGGTGGAGCAGTTCCAGCCGACGGTCCACGCGATCGCGATCCGTCGCCTGGGGAACGCGAGCGATGCGCTCGAACTGACGCAGGAGGTTTTCCTGCACGTCATCCGGCGGATCGACCAGCTCCGCGAGCCCGAGCGGTTTGCCGGCTGGCTCCGGCAGGTCGCGGTCCGGATGGCGATCAACCGGGCGACCCGAAGATTGGCCCCGCCGAGTGTCGAGGTCGGCGTTCTGGAGGGTGCGTCCCACGAGTCCGACGAGCCGATCGACGAGCTGATCAGCCAGGAGCGAGTCGAGCGGCTCCGGGCGGCCCTGGGCCGGCTCCGATCGCTCGATCGCGAGGTTCTGGATGCCTTCTACATCCGAGGCCACTCGCTCCTGGAGATCGCCGAGGACCTCGACGTTCCCCTGGGCACGGTGAAGCGTCGCCTCCACACAGCGCGGAAGCGGCTCCGAATCGAACTCGAAGACTCAGTGGCCGACGCCCACGAGTGGACCGACGGCCTCATCGACGATCCCGACGACGACAGCGACGAGCCCGGCCTCGTTGGCGCCGGCGCGGGGAGGCTCTGGTCGTGAGAAGGGAGCGGTCGCTGGACACTCCCGCGACCGCTCCAGAAAAAACTCACGAAGGGCCAGGAAACATCTTGACATCCGTGGTGCCACTCGCGCATCAGTGGGCTATACTGAATCAAACGTTCCGATCTCATCGAAAGCCCTCGGGTCGCACCTCTCTCGATCCGGGGCGTCGTTCGATTTCACAACCCGAAGATCTACTTCCAAACACGGCGTCTCGATCCGGTTACCCACGTGAGGTACGCATCCATGCGATCGCTCCGCCCAAGTTCCGCTCTCCGTCGACGTCGGACCACCACACTCCCCCTCATTGACCTCGACCGCATGGACCCTCAGGGCGAGAAATAGGGAGACGGATATAATTATCAGAAAATATTATTTCCGTCCCCTTTTTCCCGTCCGGCCACAACCTCACCGCCTACGACGCCGCTTATCTGGAGCTAGCCATCCGCCGCAGACTGCCGCTGGCGACCAGCGACGGAAAGCTCAAGATCGCTGCGCAAACCGTCGGCGTCGCCTTGTTCGATGTGTCTTGATCCCTGCTTTCCCTCCCCGGCCTCGCCAGGGGCGAGGTTGGGGAGGCTGCGCGCCGCGGTCGCCAACCCAAAACCCGCATGGCAGTCCTTTTTCTCTGCCGTCCCCTTTCTGCTCTCCGATCCAATATATAGGATGCCAGGAAGTGCGGGAGCACGCACTCATCGGGACGAGATGCGGACGACGATGAGGGCGGGAAGCATGATAGATGGTTTATACCAACTCTGCGGCGAACTTCGTCCTCTGGAAGACAGCCACGTCTGGCCGAAGTTCGCATACAAGCGAAACGCGACCGATCCCGGCGGTGGCGGCCGGTTTGTTGATTTTCATGAGCAAGCGATCAGACGGGAGACGGGGGCACAGCAAGTTGACCCGGCACAGGGTCCTCTACGAGAGTTGTCGATATTCCGTATGGCCCCTGGTAATGTGGAATCCCAGGTCGGCGGAGCGTGGGGAGACCGGCATCGATGAAGGCCGCTTCGACTTGAAGAAGCGCCCTTCCTGGTCCCTCCAACTTCGCTGGGCCGATTCCACTTTCACCAGGACTCGCCCATGCGACGGCTCGCCGTCTTGTTCCTCGCACTGGCCTTCGCAAGTCTCCCCGCCGTCGCGGGTCCGCCGGACTGGCTCGTGGATCCGTCCTCGTTCCGGGCGACCGTCCAGGAAGCGCCTTCCCGGAAGGAACTGGTCCTCTCCAACGGTCTGGCGAGGCGCGTGATCCGATTGGTCCCGGCCGCGGGCACGGTCGCGATCGAGGATCTGACAACCGGAGAGCATCTGCTGCGGGCCGTCGGTCCAGAGGCTCGGGTCGAGCTCGATGGCAAGCCGTTCGCCATCGGCGGGCTGACCGGGCAGCCGGTCAAGAATTACCTCAAGGACGAGTGGCTCGACACCCTGAAGCCCGATCCGGACGCCTACCGGTTTGTCTCCTGGTCGGAAGGGCCAATCGAAACCCGGCTCGCCTGGAAAAAGCATCCCGAATGGCTCTCGCGTGACCTCCCCTGGCCGCCTCCCGGGCGCCACGTGCGGATGAATTATGTCCCTCCGAAACCAGGTCTGCCCGAGATCGAGGTTCATTACGAGATTTACGACGGATTACCGCTCTTTTCGAAGTGGCTCGTCGTCCGCAACACGTCCCCGAAGCCGGTGCAGGTCTCGGGATTCACGGCCGAGGAACTGCGGCTCGCCGAGCCCGAATCGGCCGTGGATGACACGCCCGACCAGGAGCGTCCCAACATCTGGGTCGAGACCGATTACGCCTTCCTCGCGATGAACGGCGCCCATGCCGCTCGACAGAGCGTCACCCTCGGCCCCGACCCCGACTATCCGACCCAGGTCAACTACAGTCGGACGACCCGTTGCCTGCTCCGCGCGGCTCCCCCAATCGGCCCAGATCAACGGATCGCTCCCAGGGAAACCTTCGAATCCTTCCGCGTCTTCGAACTGCTCACCGGCGCCACCGACCGGGAGCGCCGGGGACTCGCGATCCGTCGGATGTACCGGACACTGGCCCCCTGGTCGTCCGAAAATCCGTTGATGTTCCACGTCCGGAGCGCCCGTCCGGACGATCTGCGGACCGCGATCACGCAGGCTTCCGATGTCGGCTTCGAGCTGCTCATCATGACATTCGGCAGCGGCTTCCAGTTCGAGAGTCGCGACCCCGCCTATCGGGCGAAGTACCGGGGACTCGTCGAGGAAGCCCGAGCGCGCGGCCTGGCGCTGGGCGGATACTCGCTGCTGGCCTCGCGAGCCGCCGCGACCCCGGCCGACAATACCCAGGGCGTCCCCGCTCGGTTCGGCGTGATGCCCTGCCTCGGGGCCCGATGGGGGATCGACTACCTGGCCCAGCTCCGTTCGTTCATCGGCGAGGCCGGACTGGGAGTTCTGGAGCACGACGGCTCCTATCCGGGCGACCTCTGCAAGGCGGCCAACCATCCCGGTCACAAGGGACTGGCCGACTCGCAGTGGGTCCAGTGGCGCGCGATCACCGACCTCTACCGGTGGTGCCGTTCCCAGGGCGTCTTCCTCAACGTCCCCGACTGGTACTTCCTCAACGGCTCGAACAAGACCGGGATGGGCTATCGAGAGACCAACTGGTCCCTTCCGCGCGCCGAGCAGGAGATCATCGAGCGCCAGAACATTTACGACGGGACCTGGACCAAGACGCCGTCGATGGGCTGGATGTTCGTTCCGCTTACGGAGTACCAGGGTGGGGGCGCCGCGGCCACGATCGAACCGCTCGACGCCAACCGCGACCATTACGAGGCCCGCCTCGCCAACCTCCTCGGCGCGGGGGTTCAGGCGTGCTATCGAGGTCCCCGCCTCTACGACACGCCGGCGACCCGTGCCGTCGTCCAGCGATGGGTCGCCTTCTACAAGGCCCACCGTCGGATTCTCGACAGCGACCTGATCCACCTCCGGCGTGCCAACGGCCGCGACTGGGACGGCTGGCTCCACGTCGACCCGCAAGGCCAGGAAAAAGCTCTCGCCTTCCTGTACAACCCGCTCAACGAAGCGATCGAGCGGACGATCCGCTTTCCGCTCCACTACGCCGGCCTCTCGGGGTCGGCGAAGGTGTCCATTGACGGGCGATCTCCGACCCCTGTGACCCTCGGCGCCGACGAGTCGGTCACGATGAAGATCGCGATCCCGGCCCGGAGCCGGACCTGGGTTTTGTTCACGGCGCCCTGAGCCGCTTATCGCGGGACCAGACGAAGATAATCGATGCCGACCATGTAAGCCCTGGCGGCCGATGGGTTGGCCCCTGTGATCGCAAGAGCGAGCCGGTGCGTCCCCGCCTCGAGCGGGCCGGTGGTTAGCGTGAACTCACCGGAGGCCATCACATCCGGGTAGCTATACAGATCCAGAGGCTTACCGGCGGGCTGACCGTCGAGGAAGGGCTGGACGGTCGCATAATCGCGAGCCATCGTGAAGGCGGCCCGGACCTCGTATCGGCCCGACGTCGGCACGTCGAAGAATAGTTCCAGCCGATCGCCGGGCTTGCCGCCGCTCCAGAAGAGTTGCGCGTCACCGCTCCATCGACCGGCCAGGAAACCGGCCATCGGCTGCGTCCCGGTCTGGCCCGATCTCGCCTTCACGACCGTGAGGGCCTCGGCCTCGATCGCTCCCCGAACGCGCCCGGTCGCCCTGTCGAAGTGTCCTTCGGCCCCGCGCACCGGGGGCTTCACCTCGGCATGCACGACCTTCGGCTGCGCCGCCTCCCAGCGTGTTTTGTCCACCGCCTCGCGATGTTGAATCAGAACGTGGGCTCCCTTCATGCCGCCGCTGGCGATGTCCGGCAGGCCGTCGCCGTTGATGTCCGTTACGACCAGTTGCCGGCCGATCCCCGATTCGCCGTCGGCCTTGTAGGGAATCCAGTCCACGCCCTCGGGTGTCCGCCTGAGCCGGAACCAGTACACCACCGCGCCGGCGTCCCACATCGGACTGGCCTTGTGGTGCGAGTAATACGTCTTGCCGGTGACGATGTCCTTCAACCCGTCGCCGTCGATATCGGCCAGGCTGACCGAATGAAGCTCGCTGAAGACAAGCCCATAACGATTCTGCTCGGGCCGATCTCCCATGATGAGATGCTGTCGGAAGCGCGCCTGGCCACCCTCGCTCACCTGCTCGTACCAGGCCAGGCCGAAATCGTGGGCGGCGAGGCTGGTGATCACGTCGTTATCGCCGTCGCCGTCCATATCGTAGGCGAACAGGTCCGCGCCGCCGATCGGACAGAACGGGACCGCGTGAAACGTCCAGATTTCCGCCTGATCGAGCGAGGCGGGCTGCTCGAACCAGCCGTCCTTCATCAGGACGTCCAGCCGGCCGTCGCTGTTGACATCGCCCACGCCGAGGCCATGACCGAACGGGACGGGAGCCACCTTTTTCGAGATCGGGTGGAACGTCCACGCCGCGAACGGCTTCTCGGGATCGATGGTTGCATAACCGAAGAAGCCATCGAGCGTGCAGACGAGCTCGGGCCGCCCATCGCCCACGAGGTTCGTGAATTGCGGCGACTCGTTGCAGACGTGCGGAAACACCTCGTGTCGGGTCCAGTGGGCGGAGTGTCCCTCAGCGCGAGGGTTTTCATAGACAAAGCCCGGCGTGCCGGGGAAGCCGGCGGTCAGGATATCGTTCCAGCCGTCGCCGTTGACGTCGTACACCCAGGCGAAAAAGTGATTGGCGTATCCCTCGCGGTTCTGGGGCTTCGGCGAGTAAATCTCGTGCTTCGCCTCAAACTTCGGCCCCTCGAACCAGTACGGGCCGTAAACCAGATCGGCATGACCGTCCCGGTTCAGGTCGCCGACACCGAGGCCTTCGGAGTAATACACATCCGTGACCTGCTGGCGCGTGAACGTCTGAAGAACGTAAGTCTGAGCATGCGCCAGCCCGCCCGACGACGTGGCCAGCGCTCCCAGCAACGCCAGTGAGACAGACCAGGTTTTTTGGCGAATCACGATGTTGGTCCCTTCAAGCCCAAGGGCCACGAATCGACCGGGGCGGGTGGAGCACCTGGGGCCCGAGCATAACATCCGATCGTGGTGCGGCCAAGACTCTGGCGCTTCGGCCACCAGCGCCTGGTCACCGACCATCGCGATCGTTACAATACCACCCCAGGAGAGCGGCGACGATCGACGATGATGGTGGAATCCGCTCGCGCTGGTTGTCCTGGCCTGGGGGCTCGGCCATGTTCGCGCGGCTGGTGGCGCTCGATGCCGGTCCGGATATCGTGCTCGACCGCACCACGACCGTGGTCGGCCGGCACCCGGCCTGTGACCTTCGCCTCGACTTCCCGAGGGTCTCCCGGCATCATTGCTGCCTGACCCTTGAGTCGGGCGCCCTCTGGGTGAAGGACCTCGGCAGTACCAACGGCGTTCGGATCAACGGTCGGCTGGTCGAGTCGGGTCGCCTCGACGACGGCGACGAGCTCTCCATCGCCAACCTCCGATACCGGATGCAGGTCGGGCCGCTGCTCGCCCGGCTCTTCCCGATCCGTCCGCCTTCCGATTCGGCCCACCCCTCCGATCCCGACTGGCGATGGGTCCGCCGGGCCGACTGGGACCTCGGCCCGCTCGACGACTGAGAACTTCCGGCGGGATGGATCGTGCAACGCTGCGCCAGGAGTCCTGTCGGGTAGATTCCGCCCACCGAGGAAAGCCAATCGAACCCGGGATTCCCAGACGGGCGATCGCTCCACCCGGTGCGCAAAGCCTACCTGAGCATGCCGGGCGCAACCCCGGAGGTCGTCACGCCTGAGGAAAATCCTTGCAGGTCAAGTACCTGAGATTCTTCTCTGTTGAATCTGGAACCTTCCATCTGGATTCCAAAATCCCATGCCTTCACATTCTTCGATCGAGGCGAGCCGCCGGCTCAATCGATCATCGTGAGCCCCTCGGCGACCGTGCCGACCTCTCGGCCACGCGACATCGGCAGTTCCAGGATGAACTGCGCCCCCTGCCCCAGGCTCGACTTCACCACGATCCGACCGCCATGCTCCCGGATGATCTTCTGCGAGACCGGCAGTCCCAGGCCCGTCCCGCTTGACCCCTTCGACGAGGCGAAGATCTGGAAGATCGACGGGATCTCGGCCTCGTCGATACCCGGACCATTGTCCGCGACGATGATCCGGGCCGTTTTCTCGTC
>DAIDJI010000082.1 GCA_027451455.1 Planctomycetales bacterium
CTGCGCCGGCTGCGTCGGGAGCGATTCGACCTGGCGGTGATCCTGCCCAACTCATACCGGTCGGGCCTGCTCGCGTTCTTCGCGGGGATTCCCCGCCGCGTCGGATACGAGCGGCATGGTGGGGGCGCCTTGCTGACCGACGTCCTGCATCACCCCGAGGACGGCGAGGGACGTCGGCTGCCAACTCCGATCGTCGATGCCTACCTGAAGCTGGCGCGGCACCTGGGCTGCCCGGTCGATTCGAACCGCCTTGAACTGGCGACGACCGATGCCGACGAAGCCGCGGCCGATCGCGCCTGGTCCCGACTCGGTCTCGATGGCGGTGGCCCGGTCGTCTGCCTGAATACTGGGGGCGCTTTCGGTCCGGCCAAGAACTGGCCGATCCGGCATTTTGTCGACCTCGCCCGCCAACTGGTGCAACAGTCAGGGACGCGCGCTCTCGTGCTTTGCGGGCCGAGCGAGCGCGATTCCGCCCGGCAGATCGCGGCCGAGGCGGCTCATGAGCGGGTCGTCAGCCTGGCCGATGAAGAACTCGGGATCGGATTGTCCAAGGCCTGCGTCCGTCGGGCGTCGCTGCTCATCACCACCGACTCGGGCCCGCGCCACTTCGCCGCGGCGTTCGGAACGCCGGTCGTTACCCTCTTCGGCCCAACGCACATCGCCTGGACCCGGACCCATCATCCGCTCGCCTGGCACGTCCGGCATCCGGTCCCCTGCGGCCCCTGTCAGCGCCCGAGCTGCCCGGAGGGACATCACAAGTGCATGAAGGATTTGAAGGTCGACGATGTCTATCGGATCGCGGAACGGATCATCGGAGGACGTTGACGGGCGGAAGGAGCCGGCGAAAATGGCATCCTGGCTGGTGACGGGCGGGAACGGATTTCTCGGGAGACACGTCCTTGCCCTGCTCGGAAGCACTCCCGGCGCCGATCTTTTCGCGATCGGACGACGTCGCCCGGCCGGAATCCCGAAGGGCCGCTTCATTGAGGCGGACCTCTCGGATTCCGAGGCGCTTCGTTCGGGCCTGAGTGGTCTCGCGGCCGACTTCGTGATTCACACCGCCGGCAAGACCCCGCCCGCCTCCGATGAGGAACTATTCCGCGGGAACTTCGAGGCGACGAACCACCTGCTGGCCGCCCTGCGCGCGATCGAGCGGCCCATGCGAGTTGTGCTCTCGGGCTCGGCGGCCGAGCTCGGCCCAGTCGACGAATCCAGCCTTCCGGTGGATGAAAATTATCCGCCCGAACCCGTACACGCCTATGGCCGTTCCAAGTGGATGGCGACGCGAATCGGACTCGCCGAAGGACCTCCGCTTCAGGTGATCGCAACCCGGATCTTCAACCCGATCGGGCCGGGAACACCGCCGAACCAGGCCCTCGGGGCCTTCGCCGCCAGGCTTGCCGCGGATGGCCCCGAACCGATCGACCTTCCCGTCGGTGACCTGTACCCTCGTCGCGATTTCGTCGACGTCCGCGACGTCGCAGAGGCGCTCATCACCCTCGCCCGAACCGGACGATCCGGCCAGCTCTATCACGTCGGCTCTGGCCGATCCCGGAGTGTTGCCGAAGGGCTCGACCTCCTGATCGCGATGAGCGGACGGTCGGTCATCGTCCGCGAGGATCCGGCGCTGGTTCGCCGGGAAGGGCCGGCTGATTCGCGGGCCAACATCCGCAAAATCGTTCACGAGACCGGGTGGAAGCCGCGGATCGGATTCGAGGAAAGCCTGCGCGACCTCTGGAACGAGGTGAAGACTCGCTCGTCCTGCCATCGCCTGGCCGACTCGCCGCTCGATCGCTTGCCATTGACCGCATGAGTCGAGCCTATATATTACCGGAACGCTGTATCCCGACCCGTGGCCAGGGATCATGGAGGATCGCGATGGCCGATCGAAGGAGTCTGCTGGCGATCGTCCTGATGTCGGCGGCACTGCACGCTGTCGGGATCGCGCGGACACTCGTCCCGGCCCAGGACGGCTTGAAGCTCATCCGGTTCGCCCGCCAGTTCCAGAACGACCCGTGGGCCGACGTGATCCGGGGCGCTGACGTCCATCCGCTATACCCGGCCCTGATCGCGATCGCCGAGCCAGTCGTCGCGCGAACCGTCGGCGAGGGGCCCGATGCCTGGCGGCTCACGGCGCAACTCATTGCGACGATGGCCTCGCTCACGCTGCTGATCCCCGTCTACTTTCTCACCGAGGGCCTATTCGACCGCCGGATCGCCTTCCTGGCCGCCGGTGTGCTCGCGCTCTTGCCGAGAGTCGCGGAGGTCGGGCACGAGACCCTTGCCGACAGCATGGGCCTCTGCGCCACGTTCACCTCGCTCTGGCTGGCAGCGCAGGCGCTCAACCGCGGGGACCGGCGGATCGCTGCAGGATCGGGCTTCTTCGCGGCGATCGGATATCTAACGAGGCCCGAGGTCATCCTCGTACCAGTCTCGATCGGGTTGACCTGGGCCATCGATCGCCTCCATCCGGCCGGCAAGCGACGACCCCGGGCGATCGGAGCCGTCGCGGTGATGATCGTTCTGCCGGCGATCGCGGTGGCCGGATACGCGGGGATCAAGGGACAGGTCTCTGAGAAACTCTCGATTCGAGCCGCGGCCGGACTCGGTCCGCCATTTCTCTTGAAGCGGAGTGTCCCGCAGCCATTACCGCCTGGACTCGACGACCCGACGCTCGATTTCTCGGCCAAGGAAGAGTCCGACCGCGTCGCGATAAGGGGCACGGGCCAGGCCGCCCGGAGGATCTTCGGCCGGTGGTGGGAAGGTCTCGTCTGGTACTTCGCGGTGATGACCGTCTGGGGACTTGCCCGCCGTCGAGAAACCCGCGCCATGCTCTCGGAAGACGCAAAAGCGCCGGCGCCGGGGATCGAGGGACTCCTGCTGGGGACGTTCGCCTTGATTGACGCGGCTGCACTCCTGCGGCACAGTGCGTCGCTCGGTTACCTCTCGGGGCGGCATGTGCTTCCGCTGGTCGTGGCCTCCATCCCCTGGGCGGCCGGTGGCGCGTATATCTGCTGGCGGCGAATCGGCGAGTGGATGCATCTGAGCCCCCGGGCAATGAAACTCGGTCGCGCGGTTCCGATCGCGATGGCGCTGGTGCTCTGCATCGGGGCGCAGTTGAACCCGACGCATAGCCGTCACCTCAGCCGATGGGGGCACTGGTCGGCGGGGCGATGGCTCTCGTCGCACGCAGCGCCCGGGGAAGAGGTTCTTGATACCCGAGGATGGGCCCGGTTTATCTCGGGCCTGCCGGGATACGACTACTGGCACATCCGCCAGGCTCTGACCGACGCACACCTCAGCTACATCCTCGTCGAGCTGGACGAGTTGGAGGCGAAGAGCGCGAGAGCCAGGACGCTCCGATCGCTGCTCGCCTTCGCTGCCACACCGATCGAGGACTTTCCCGCCGGACCGGCCGACCCGAGGCCCGCGGTCCGGATCTACCGATACCGACGCCCCGCCTCGTGGGAAGGATTCACCCGTTGAATTACGGAACCCTCTGGCAACGCTGGGAGCGCGGGGTCCGCTGGACCTGGATCGACCGTCGATATCGCGACGCACTCCCGACGGACCTTGAATCGGTCGTGATGACCCTGGAGACGCCCGACCGCTTGCACGTCAAGCAGGGCCGGTCGACCGCAAGGGTCCGGTTCGACGCGGGGCGAAGTTCGGAAGGTGAACGCGGGGTTTCCGTCTACCTCAAACGGCACCATCGGCTCCCTCGGATCGCCGGACTGGCCGCGACGATTCACCCGACCGGCCGACATTCACCCGCCGCCGAGGAATGGGCTCACCTGGAACGGGCCCGCACCCTCGGAATCGAGGTGCCCGAGGTCGTTGCCGCGGGCGAGCAGATCGGTCCAAGGGGTGAGTTGACGAGCTTCCTCATGGTTGCCGAGCTGACTGGCTGCGAGGCCCTTCACGAGGCCATCCCCGCGCTTCGATCCCGGATGGAGCCTCGCGCCTTCGCGGACGTCAAGCGGCGGATCATCGACAAGATGGCCGGGATCGCCGCGATCCTCCACGGTGCAAGACTCTTCCACAAGGATCTTTATCTCTGCCACTTTTTCCTGGATCGCGAGCGGCTCCTCCGCGACTCGCGCGACCTTCGACTGGTCCTCATCGACCTGCACCGATTGACCTCGGCGCGGGTCTGGCCGGCCTGGCTCCGGTGGAAGGACCTCGGCCAGTTGTTGTTCTCAACCTTCGACGTTGAGGGGATCGATGACCGCGATCGGCTCCGATTCTGGCGGTTGTATCGTCGGCAATGCCGATTGTGGTGGCCGGAAGGGCAGGGTCGGATCGCCAGACTCCGAGCCTCGCGATACCGGGCTCACAACCGGAACCCGCGATGAGAAGCGAGTGGCCGATGGGCTCCAGCCCCACGGTCGGCGGACGCGATATTTCGAGGAAGACAGGATCGTCGAAAGAAGAGAAGGACGGAGCCGATGGACCTCGCCCTGAACTATCAGCGGGTCGACCCGAGCCGAGGGGGCGCCGAGACCTATGTCGTCGACCTGTGTCGGGCGCTTCTCCGGCGCGGCCATCGCGTGGTTCTCTACGCCGCATCCTGGGCCGAGGGCTGCCTGCCGCGCGAGGTTGAGGCCGTGCGCGTCGAGCCTCGGGGATGGGGCCGGCTCGATCGGATCTGGAGCTTCGCCGAGCGTTCCGAGCTAGCGATCGCCCGGGGCGGACACGAAGCCTCGGTCGGCTTCATCAACACCTGGGGCCACGACGTCCTGATACCGCAGGGCGGCGTGCAACAGGGAAGTCTACGGGCGAATTCCGCACGGTTCGTCTCGCCGATCGGTACAAGGGCTTACCTGCTCTCGAAGCAGGCGAACCCCAAACACTGGCTCTATCGGGCGATCGAGCGGAAACAATTCGACCCCGCTCGCCGAGCTCGTTACATCGCCGTCAGCCGGATGGTTCGCGGCCACATCGAGGAATTCCACGGAGTTCCCGGCAATCGGATCGACGTCGTGCCCAACTCGATTGATGTCGGCCGCCTGGAGGTCGCCAATCCCTCGGACATGAAGGAACAGGTCCGCGCGAAGCTCGGTCTTCCGGCCGATGACCTTGTCGGCCTTTTTGTCGGGCACAACTTCGCGCTGAAGGGACTGGATCCACTGATTCAGGCGATGGGAGTTCGCCGACGACGCGAGCCATCGTCGCGGCGGATGCGTTTGCTCGTCTGTGGCGGAGGTAAGATCGCGCCTTACGCCCGGATGGTCCATCGACTTGGGCTCGGGGACGACGTCCAGTTGCTGGGCTTCTATCCGGACGTCCGCGAGGTCTACCGGGCGGCCGACTTCTTCGTTCAACCCACGTTCTACGACCCCTGCTCGCTGGTCGTGATGGAGGCGCTGGCCTGCGGCCTGCCCGTCATCACAACCGCGCAGAACGGCGCCAGCGAACTGATCGAGCCGGGCCGCGAGGGATTTGTCCTTCGCTCTCCGAGGGCCGAGGACGAGTTGGTCGCCGCGCTCGACGCGATGACCGACGACAATCGAAGGCGGTCGATGTCGGAGGCGGCTCGAGGGCTCGGGCGCGAGCAGACGTTCGATCGGCACGTCGAGCGACTGCTGTCCGTCTTCGAGGAGGTTGCTCAGTCGAAGTCTGGCACGAACCGCGCCCTCTCGCGAGGGATTCGCCCGGCCCGGGCGGTGGTGTCGTAGGTCGGAATCCTGTCGGGATCGGGAGGGATTCAAATGCAGGCCGTACTACTGGCCGGCGGGAAAGGGACGCGGCTCCGTCCGTATACCTACGTCCTGCCCAAGCCCCTGATGCCGCTGGGAGTCGAGGAGCCGATGCCGATCATCGAGCTGGTCCTGCGCCAGCTTTCTCGGTTCGGTTTCGGCGACGTGACGATCATCACCGGATACCTGGGCGAGCTGATCGAGGCCCTCTGCGGCGACGGGGGCCGGTTCGACACCCGCATTCGATACGAACGCGAGACGATCCCGCTGGGGACCGCCGGCGGGCTGAGACTCCTCGAACGGCCGAGCGAGCCCGTACTGGTGATCAACGGCGATATCCTCACCACTCTCGATTTCGGCGAGATGTACGATTTTCACTGCCAACGCGGCGCCGCCGCGACGATCGCCTCGTATCCGCGCGAGGTGAAAATCGATTTCGGCGTCCTGATGTTCGGGGAAGATCCGCACGTCCTCAAGGGGTATCACGAGAAGCCCGAGTACTCTGTTCAGGTAAGCATGGGCGTCTATATCCTCGATCCGGTCGCCTGGGACTACCTGGAGCCCGGACGCTCGCTCGGTATGCCCGACCTGCTCGAAGCCATGCGAGGCGACGGCCACGATGTGCATTGCTTCCGAGAGCCCTGCTACTGGCTCGACATCGGACGTCCCGACGACTACGAACTGGCGAACGAGGTCTTCGAATCGCGACGGTCGCAGTTCCTGAGCGAGCGACCTGCCCAGACCCTTCGGATCGGACGGGACCAGTAAACTTATGTCGATTTTCGCCGTTATCGCCAACACGCTGGCCGTCCTCGCCGGCTACCTGATTGGGGCCATACCGTTCGGCTACCTGGTGGCACGCGCCTTCAAGGGGATCGACATCCGGACAGCCGGTTCCGGCAATATCGGCGCCACGAATGTGGGCCGGGTACTGGGACGCGGCTACGGATGGGCCGTGCTGATTCTCGACCTCCTGAAGGGATACCTGCCGGTCTTGCTGCTCCCAAAGCTGACGGCCGAGACCTCAAGCGAGGTCTCGCCGGATCTTGCGGTCCTGGTCGGCCTGGCGGCGATCATTGGGCATACGTTTCCGATGTATCTGAAGTTTCGGGGCGGCAAGGGAGTCGCGACGAGCCTGGGCGTGGTCCTGGCGCTCGACCCGATCTCCTGCGCTCTAGCGGTCCTGGTCTTCGTCCTCGTGGTGCTGGGCACGCGCTACGTCTCGCTGGGGTCGCTCGTGGGCGCCGCCGGCTTTGCGGTGGCGCACTTCGTCCGGACCCCCAATCCGATCCGTCGCGAGCACATTGCCATGACTCTCTTCACGGTCGCCGTTGCGGGCCTGATGGTGGTACGCCACCGATCCAACATCGCCCGCCTCCGGCAAGGGACGGAGAATCGCGTGAACTTCGGTCGATCGAAGAAAGCCAACGGCGATGGCCCCACGCCCGCGGGCCGTCCTGGTCGCATCGGTGTCATCGTCGTGATCGGGCTCACCGTGCTCACGCTCGGAATGCTCGGAGGAACCTGGCTGGTCCACAACGCCTCACGCACGATCGAGGCCGACGCCGGTCCGTGGTCGCTCCGCGAAACCGATCGCCTCGCCACCGGCCAGCAGCGGGTCGACCGGATTGCGTTTGCACCAGACGGCGACCTCCTCGCCGGCATCTGCCCGCGATACAACCGGCTCCTGATTTATCGACTGAACGCGAAGAACCATCTCGAGCCGGTCGGCGAAGCGGAACTGGAGGGGCGGCCGGTGGGCGTCGCAGTGCTGGGCTCTCGGTTCGTCGTCCTCCAGCGCCCTCCTGGCGACGCGAAGCACCTTCAGCCGGGCTGGTGGGAGGTCTTCGACCGCGAGGGACATCGCGTCGGTTCCCGACAGGTGACCGGCTTCTACCCCGACGATCTGGCTGCGTCGACTGACGGGCGCCGGCTCTTTGTGCTCTACTCGGGCCGCTCTGAGGGCGATCCGGCCAAGCCGCTCGGAGCGCTCGAAGTGCTGGAGGTCGACGCCGAGTCGGCCATCGGCCGAACGATCGGGAAGGTCTCGTTCGAGGCCAACGACGATCCCGAGCGACTGACCGTCTCGGCGTCGTCGAGATACGCGGCGGTTTTCCTGGCGAAATCGCGGCGCACGGTCGCCGTGGATGTCTCGGATCCAACGTTGCCGGTGGTGGTCGGCCGGACCTCTCCCGTGACCACCGGGGCGCCTTACGTTTCGTCGGCCAGGGATTCCGACTGGATCATGATGCCGGCCGGCTCCGACGGCGACACGATCGCCATCGAAGCGCCCGACACCACGCCGGCCGAAACGGGGCATCTCCCGCATCCGGATTACGTCGTAACCTCGCGAGCCTCCGACTCCTCGCTGGAGATCCTTCAAACAAGACCGCAGCACGAGGTCGGCCGATTCCCACTTCTC
Organism: Planctomycetales bacterium; assembly: GCA_027451455.1. GTDB lineage: Bacteria > Planctomycetota > Planctomycetia > Isosphaerales > Isosphaeraceae > JAKAUH01. Next base: position 8,122 of record DAIDJI010000082.1, read on the forward strand.
GGTCCATTCAACCTGGGCCGAACTCGCCCGACCGGCCTCGCCTATTCACCGACGCGACACCTGATTGCCGTCGCGACCCGGACCGGCAGCATTCATGTCGTGGAGTTGCGGACCCGATGACGGCGGTCCGACCTGGCTGGTAAAATCGAGGGTATGAGCCAACCCAGGATTCCGAGCATCGGAGAGTCTCCCCGGTTCTGCCCCGACTGCGGGAGGGCAGCCGGGGATGGTTCCGAACGCCCGCTCTGCGACTTCTGCGGGGCAACGCTCGCGAGGCAGGGATACTGCCCGATTTGCGAGGCGAGGGTCCGCCGACGGGTCGGCGAGCCTTGCCCCAAGCACGACGTCGAGTTGTCGGCCGATGAGCCTGCCTCGTGGTCATTCGTCCCCCACGATGCAAGGGTCGCCTGGGTCACGGTCAAGCAGTTCCCCGATAGCCTCTCGGCCTCGGCCGCTCGCATCCGTCTCGACGCCGAGGGCATCCCGACCTTCCTCGAAGGCGAGCGGATGGGGGCACCCGCGATGTACCGCATCGCGGTCGGGGGCGTGAAGCTCCAGGTTCCCCCCCAGCACCTCGCCGACGCCCGCATCATCCTCGCGCAGGACTGGTCGTGGCCGGGCGACGAGCCCGACCTCGATGAACCCTTCGAGGACAGTGAAGTCGTGCCCTCCTCGCACGAGGTGCTCTCGCGACGCTCGATCGTCTTCGAACTCCTCGTCATCCTCTCGCTGGCAATCCCGTTGTTCATCGCCCTGTTAACCTATCTTCTCGGACAATGACCGAAGCGCCGCGAGGTCCCGCGGTATGTCCTTCGTCGCTCCCTGAATCGGGAATGCTCATACTGCTGGTGGACTGGAAACCGTTCGTTCATCCTCGGGGAGTTTATCGACTCGAGGATCCTGGCCACTGGGACCAGTTCCAGAAGGACGAGGCCAGGTCGTGCGGGTTCGGGCCCCACGATCGCGATGACGTGGGGCGATGCCCGAACGCGTATGCTCCCCCTCCTGAAGCCGAGAAGTTACCTGCAATCCGACTCGGCTACCAGGAACTCGCTGACGAATCCCTTTGTCTCCAATGTCAAGGTCTGCGACGGCCGCCGTGGAGGGGACGTCTTCCGATTCATCACGACGACCGACGCCGAGCGATGGGGACAGGATCCGCGATCGATCCACGAGGTGGCGATGGCAACCCCGTGCCGGCTCTCCTGGCCCTCTCGGATGGAGGGTTCCCGCCAGCACGACGGCGGCCGGGTGATCGTGGTAGTGACGCGAGACGGACTGGCGTCGAGCCGACACCTCCCTCCCGACCTGCACCGACTCTATCAGTGGTCCGCTCGGGAACCCGTTCCGCGCCGGCATCCCGGACCGGGACACCCTGGTCGTCTACTCCGACCGGAGCCGACTTCGGCAGCGGATCGAGCGTCAATTGCGGAAGGACTATCGAAGCTCGGGTTATCCCATCACGGCCCGGCCTTTTCTCGTAACCCGCGACGAGATCGCACCCGCGCGGGTATGATAGGTTTGGGATTGGGGGAGATCACCCGGCGCCCGGGCGGACCAGGCAGTTCGGCCGGAGCGCCGATGGGCCGCGTGCTTGCGTGCCGCTCTGGACGCCGCCTGTCCCGCCGCGTAATCTAGAAGCAGGACGACCGGGTAGCTCAGTCGGTAGAGCAACGGACTTTTAATCCGTTGGTCCTGGGTTCGAGTCCCAGCCCGGTCATTAGCCGCAGGAACCGTCTCCGACGGTCCCGAAGCGTCTAACCCCCTGGAAACAGGGGGTTTATCATTGGTATAGGTCAGAGCATTCGAGCGGGCCATCCCGCCAGGAAGCGTCTCCGACCGCCCCGAAGCGTCCCCAAAATGGCGCAGGGAAGGCGCAAGTTTTTCCGGATGAATCGGGCAGTCCGGCCCGGAATTGCCAGTGTCCGGCCCGTCCGGGTCGGGAGAATTTGACGGATGTCGTGGCGCAAATCCGCCGTCCGTTCCGGTCATCACCAGGGCCTCGGGACGATCGCCAGTCCGCTTGAGGCTCGGAAGCATCGATGCGGTAACCTGGAATAGGCCGGCGGTGCGGGTCCGCAACCGACGTCCGGCGGTCAGGTTGAGGACCCGCCGATCGGCGATGGGGGCCTCGTCAGGTCCGTCGCGGTCCTCGCAGCGAGACCGCTCCAGCAGACGTCCCCGGCCATCGGGAACGAAATGGAGGGACTGTTCTGGTTACAGACGTCGTGGCGGAATCGATTGATCCAGACCTTGAAGGCGGTCGGCTTGTAGCCAAAGTGGGCGGCGGTCTCTGCTTCCGGGCCTCCGTCGATGACAACGGCAAGGAGGGCCTCATCGAGGCGATGGGAGGGGAATTGCGGCCGGAAGAAGTCATCCCTGCAGGGTTGGCCGTCCATGGTGTCGGCTCGTATCGATTAATGTGCGGCAGTTCCTGCTCCGCCGGCGCCCCGGACCGTCTTCCGGGATTTCGGCCGGCTCCCGGATTTTCCTGTCTTCCGGGAGGTCCCGGCCGGTTGGACCACGCTTGCCAGCAATTCGGCCATCCTTCGGCCCGCCGCGCATTCGCACCGAGCCAGTTCGGCCATCTCCGCAAAGCTCAACTGAGGATCGGGGAACGGCAGCCGTCCCTCGGCCTCCTCGGCGGTCGCCATCAGATGGTAGAGCTTCTGCTCGTGCCGAACCTTCACTCCGCATCGCCTGAGAAATTCCAGCTCCCGGTAGAAGGTCCGTAGACCGATTCCCAGCTCGGCCAGGAGATCGGGGCGTGACCGCGGCGTTTCCGCAAGCAAACTCACCAGCCGATGGAATCGTGAGGCCCGATCCAGGGTAATATGCACCGACGGACGCCTTCGACTACTCGACGATCGACTCATGATCGGGACTTCCTCGCAGGTCCCTCTCCCCTCGGCCCGACACCCCGGACGCCGGGGTCAAGGTGCCTACACTTCCCATTCAGCCAGCAAGCGTTTCGCCCAGCTTGCCGGAGTTCTCCTGTCAACGTCGGCAAGGGACCCTGGAAGGTGCGGGTTATCGGGGCTGCAACAATTCTAACGAATCTCTCAAGAATTCCGAACATGCTGCCGATTCCTATCGAGGAGGCAGAATTCACTGGCTCTCATGCCAGCGCAGGCCGCCTGGTTTACGGACCGTGGCGAACTGGGCAGGTGAGGGCGGTCGATCTCGGGGCGGGCCACCGAGCATTGACCAACGACCCGAGGAAAAGGGGTGTCTGATCCATGTCGAAGCGGAACCCAACGCCATTACGGACCGTTCGGCTTCGGCCGCGGGCGGAGGGCCTCGAGGCGCGGCAACTCCTGACGACCCAGTCGACGGTCCTGCCGCTGGCCCCGGTCACGGGTCACCCCACCGCTCAGGTCAGTGGGACCGACCCCAGCGGGGCGCACTGGACGCTCAAGCTCTATGGGCCGGGGACTCTCAACGTGGTCGACGCCGCCGGAAATGCCTTTTCGAAGGCGACGGCCAATACCCCCGACCTCATTAATACCATCACGGTCGGCGGATCGGTGACCTCCCAGACGCGTCTGGTCGGGACGGTCACCCCTGCGCCCAACGGCGATTCGCACGTCTATTTCCAGAACTTGCTCGTCACGCCCAGCGGCTCGCAGGGAAGGATCGATCAAGGCCAGGTGAATAACTTCCGGCAGCAACAGCTCGGCATCGCCGCCATCGACATGCCCAACTTCTACATGGCCCATACCAGTACGACGTTGCCCGCGACCACCTCGCCGGTGCACAGCACGGCCCAACTCGCCGGTTATATCAACGTTCCCGGTGGTGTGATCAATCTTCGGTTCGGCGGCGTCGATGCAACCTACACACCGTCCGGCGGAACGCCGCTCAACCAGAGCGGCAAGAACAACGAGTTTGTGATCAACCTCGGGCTGCCGATCATTATTGGCACGAGCGTGATCGTCAACAGCGTCACCACGACGGCCCAGGCCAGCACGACCGCGGGCGCTCCGGCCTTCCAGGACATGGCGACCTTCCTGGTGAGCGGCCGTCTGAACCTCTTCCAGGCCAACACCATCAACGGGGCGACCGCCAGCGGACTCGTCCCCACTCAGTTCGCGGCCCAGACACCCACAGGCACTCTCTCGCCCGGCGGCACCTATGTCATCGCCCAGGGAAGCGCCGGCGGCACCGGCCAGATCGGCGACGTT
>DAIDJI010000083.1 GCA_027451455.1 Planctomycetales bacterium
CAGGTCGCGGCCTTCCTCTGCCCGTCGGACAGCAATCCCGGCTCGTCGGGAACCTTCTTCTTCGCGGATTACGGCAGCAAGCTGGTGGGTGCCAGCAGCTATCCGAGCAATATCGGTCTGAACCGGCGGCTCACCGGCTGGGTGTTGAACGGCCCGAATTACGTGGCGAGCAACTGGGATAAGACCGTCAATTCGACCACGACTCTCGCCTCGTTCCGCGACGGAACCACCTACACGGCCATCTTCAGCGAGTGGATCAAAGGAGAGGCCGTCCCCACGCGATCGGCCAAGGATGGACTTTCCGAAATTTACAACCTCGGCGGGAACTCAAACACCTTTCCGACCGATATCCAGACCGCGCAGGTCTGCAATTCGGTCCCGATCACCCCGGCCAACCGTGAGTCCCAATGGAAGGGGGAGTGGTGGGCCTATGGCGCCACCCAGATTTACTCGCACACTCAGACGCCCAACCGAACCAATTGCCTCTACCACGACATCGTGATTGATGCCCGCGCGACCATCACCTTGACGGCGACGAGCTCTTACCACCCGGGCGGAGTGAATGTGCTCTTCATGGACGGCTCGGTCCAGTTCGTCAAAAACGGAGTGAGCTATCCGACCTGGTATGCCCTCGCCACTCCCAACGGCAACGAAGTGGTCAGTTCCAGTTCCTATTGAACTCCGACCCGAACCGCGTCTCGCCGGGTCCGCGTGGCCTTCCCCGCGTGCCACAGGCGAGGGGCCATTTCCCCAGACCGGCCGCTGGCGCGCAGCAACGCGCCACCGGTCGTGCTCATTCCATGGCGAGGTCATCCCAATCGGAGCCGGCCGCAGTCCGGTTCGATTCGATTCGGTTCGACGCCTGTCTGAGCGAGGAAGCTGCCATGATCTCCGATCCCGCCGTCACGCTGCCTCGTGATCGTGGCGGACTCGATGCACCGGTCGACGGAGAGAGGCCCCGATCCGGCGTCGACGCACGGCGGCACGCCTTCCCACGGCGAGTCGTCCTGGCGACGGGCCTGATCCTGCTCGGAACCGCACCCGTGGCCTGGTGGTACGGGTGGGCCAGACGCCCTGCGGTCGCGCTGCAAACGATCGAGAGCTGGATCAAAAACGAGCAATACGTCCTCGCCCAGAAGACGTTAACGGAGCACCTGCGCCGCGACCCGGGCGACGGGGCCGCCCGGATGATGCTGGCGCGGGTGCTGGGGGGCCGCGGAGACCTCGCCGGCTGTGCGCGGGAATTGCACCAGGTTCCGGCCGGGTGGCCCCAGAAGCCTCTCGCCCTCTACCGCGAGGCTCAGGCCGATCTCCTGATGAATCGGGCCAGGGACGCCGAGGCAGCTCTGCGGGCGATCATCGATGCCGATGGCGGGACGCCTTCGGATCCGGCCGTCTTCCACGATGCCAGCCAGGAGTTGCTCTCGCTCTATGCCACCGAGGATCGCTGGAGCGAAGCCCGCGACGTCCTCTGGAAGATCTACGCTCGGGCGACGCCCCACTACCGGCCGACCTTGCTGGCGATGCGAATCCTCTACGAACTGGAACGGCTCGCCCCCACTGAGTCCGTCAAGCTGCTCAGGAACTACGTCTCCGCCGATCGCGAGGACTGGGAGGCCCGCCGCGCCCTCGCCAAAGCTGAGCTTGCGCTCGGCCGGCGCTCCGAGGCCCTCCGCCAGATGCGCGACTGCCTGGAGGCTCGGCCCGACGACCCACGCGTCTGGCGAGATTATCTGAACATGCTCTACTCGCTGGGCGAACGCGAAGCCTACGAGGCGGTCCTGGCCCGGGCGCCCGCCATTGCGGAGACGCGGCCCGAGCTCTGGGTCGCGCGCGGCCAGGCCCGAGAACACGCCGGCGACTGGACCGCCGCCGCGGCCGATTATCGCCGGGCCCTGACGCTCGATCCGAACCTCTCCAACGCCCACTACCGGCTGGCCGCCATCGAACTCCGCCTCGGCCACTCGGTCGCGGCCGCCGACCACCGAAGGCGATGGCGGGAACTGGAGGAGGCGCGCTCCGCGCTGCGTCCGGCCTTCGACGCCTACGTCGAGGCCCAACGCCGACTCCCCAACGACCACCCGGAACTGCTCGCCTCCGTCAAGAGACTCGCCGCGATCTGCCAGACCCTGGGCTGGTCGCGCGCCGCCGCAGGCTGGAGCCAGCTCGCCGCCTCCTGAACCCTCGGGATTCCGGGGATTCGTCCCGCTCCCAGGCTTCAGAATCTCGTTCGAATGGACCAGACCACGCCGCTTGCCGGAAAACCATCGACACCGCCCAGGAGGAACCACGAGGAACGGGCGAAATCCACAGGGCAGGGGGGATCGCTATCGAGTACGCCATCCGTCCCGCAAAATCGCTGCAAAACGAGATTCGTCCGTAAGGAGTGGCCTTCCGATCGGCCGGCATCGGAACGATCCAGTGAGCCTCTCAATGATCTCGAAGCGCGAGTCACCATCGGCTGTCCGATCGACTCATTCCCGTTTTTCCGAATTTTTTTACAAGATTCGACCTTACCTGGGCTGGATCGTTCTCGGGTTTCCGCCGATACTCCTGGCCATATACCGTATGCGCGCGCGGGCAGGGCCTGTGGCACCCTCCCGTGTTGACCGACCGCTTCACGGAAGAGGGAGCCCCTTCCCATGCAGATGATGCCCGCCGTCCTGGCCTACTTCTCGCCCGAGACCATGCTGCCGCTTTCCTCCGTGATCGCAACGGTCGTCGGCTTCGGCTTGCTCATCCAGCGGAACACGATCCGATTCGCCGTCGGAATCGTCCGCGCGGCCTTCCGGCGACGCCCTGAGGCAGTCACCCGCAAGGGCCCCCACTTCGCCCCAAGATCGCGCCAGGACGCCCGGCGCTGAGTCTTGCTCTCCAGGCGGATCAGCCGTTGGCCGGCAGATCGCGTCGGGCAAAGAGCAGGAACGCCAGCACCACGCAGGCCCCTCCCGTTCCCGCCAGAATCCCGACGTGCGGGCCGAAGGACTCCGCCTTCGTGACCAGCTCGACCGGGTCGTACGCCGTAAAAATCGAGACCCGGTCGACCCACGGTTTCCACCAGGATTCTGCGAAAACCGGGAACGCCGTGATCACGTGCGCGATGAAGGCGGCCAGCGTCAGCGTCGACCCAATCCAGGTCGGCCGCCACCGAACATGGTCGACCGACGAGATCAAAAGCGTGTATCCGTAGATCGGCAACCCCAGCGCGGCGAGATTGGCCGAGACCCGGATCAATTCCCAGGTCCCGGGCGTCACTCGCAGCGTATGGTAATGAACCCCGATGATCGCCCCGACCGCCAGCGACGCCCCCAGTACGGCAAGCCCCAGCACGCTCACCACCACCTGCGAGGCCAGGTAGGCCGTCCGCGAAATCGGACGAGAGAGCAGCAGATCCATCGTCCCCCGCTCAATCTCGGCCGAGACCGCCGCCGAGCCGCGCGCAATCCCCCAGATCGCAACCAGCGCCACGAAGAACGGGTGATTCCAGAAGGCCATCATCAGCTCGACCGAGGTCGGTGTCTTGCCGACCCCTAACCGACGAAGCCACTCCAGCCGATCCCCCAGCTCGCCCGAGGCGATCGCCTTGAGGACCCGGTCCTCATTCCTCGAGGTAATGTAGACCGAGAGCCACCCCAGGCCAAACAGCGCCGCCGCCGTCAACAGAAGAGTCCCACGCGACTCGTGGACCACCTTCCGAACCAGGGCCACGATCGCCCTCATGACGCCCCCTCCTCGTCGCCCGCGGCCGGGCCGTGATACCGATCGTAAAGGGTCCGGAGATCCTCCGTCCCAATCGCGAGATCCTCCACCGGCGCCGAGGCCAACCACCCCAGCAGCGCCGGCAATTCCCCATGATGCTCGTAAAGAAACGCCTCCCCCTCACGCTTCCGCTCGATCAGCCCAAGCTCGCCGGGGATCGTGACCGGGCCATCCGTCCGATACCGAATCAGGAGCATCCGCAAACCACGCCGGGCATGCATGTCCTCAATGTGCATCAGCCGGCCCTTCCGCATGATCGCCACCCGGTCGGAGACCTGCTCCACCTCCGTCAGCACATGGCCGGAAAAGACCACCGTCTGCCCCTGCCGCTTCGCCTCCTGAACCAGCTCCATCACCAGTCCGCGCGCCGAGGGATCCAACGCCGAGGTCGGCTCGTCCAGAATCAGGATCTCCACCGGATCCGAGAACACCTGCGCCAGGGCCAGCTTCTGCTTCATCCCCGTCGAATAGGTCCGAACCCGTCCACGAAGGTCCAGATTCATCACGCGATCCGCAATCGCAATCGCCCGATCCAGCCCCACCCCGTCCCGCAGGTCGCTGAGCAACTCCAGGACCTCGATCCCCCGCATCGAACCGTAAAGCCGAAGCTCGCCCTGAAGATACGACGTCCGAAGCCGCACCTGAATACTCTCTCGCCAGCAATCAAAGCCGGCAACCGCCGCTTGCCCCGATGTCGGCCGGAGCAGGCCCAGAAGCAGCCGGATCGTCGTCGTCTTCCCCGATCCGTTCGGGCCAAGCAGGCCAAACACCTCGCCCCGGCGAATCTCCAGGTCCAGACTCTCCAGCGCCTTGACCTCGGCGTAAGCCTTCGTCAGTTGCCTCGTCCGAATCCATACGCCATCGTCCATCCATCGACCCTCCGGGCAGGTACAAGCCTTACAAAACATCGAACCGACCGGCTCTCGAACCCTCGAATCCGCGAAAATCCGTCCAGACCTCGCGATCAGAACGGGATCTTCCCCTCATCCGTTGCCGATCGGGAGACTTTGGCCTAGCTTAAGTCCGCTTAAATCCGCTTGACGGCCCGGCATTCTAAAGCAATGATGGAGAGGGTCGGTGATCGACTCTGGGCCATCACCCTCTCATCAATGGGAGGGCCGGATGGAATGGATATCCGGGGGAATGACGGCCCGCCGAGTTTCCTGATAAGGGCGAGGGACCACGCATGAATACTGTCTTGCCGTCTCGAAGTCCCGCGCTGCGCGGTGCCGCGACGTTGCGACTGTACGCCCTGCCCCGGCAAGAGAGCGGAGCACTCCACTGGCGGATCAACGGCTTTCGAGCCCGGCTTATCGTCTGGACCGAGGACGAATGGCAGAAGCTCGAAGCCAGGCCGTCGGACGCTCAGAAGCATCCGAGTGGCGTCTGGTGTGCCCTCCGGATGGAGTAATCGGTGACGAAGGCATCCCCTGGAAAATCGAAAATGGAAGAGGGAAGGCACGCAGGGCTTCTCGATGACCGACTTCACGCCCCTCTTCCATTTTCCATCTTCCATCGATCCTTTCCCCACCTTCCTTCCGAGGCTCGCGGTCTATTGAAGGTCGAAGGAGTCGGCCTGCACCTGTTTCGGCCGGATTCCCCTTCGCGTTTTCTCGGGGGATAAGGCCGAACGGGCCTTCTGGTCTCCATCCGCCTTCGCCCCGCGACGAGGCGCGAGCATCAGGAAGACCTCCGTCCCGAGCGGGGGGATGCGGGCGGTGTTGGCCGTGAACATCCGGTCGGCGTCGTTGGCCGAACTGTTGATGGGCAGGTCGAGGATGGCGCTCGCGAAGTTCGCGACCGTGATCAGGTCGCCGTCGTCGGCGGCGTACATCGGCTTTTTGGTGATCCGGTCCTCGTAGAGAACGCTTCCAGCGAAGACCCAGTCGATCTCCAGGTGCGACTTCGTTTTCTCGTCCCGGACCCATTGGCGGGCGTCGTCGGTTCGCCGTCGCCCGTTCTCGTCCCAGACAACCTCGATGGCGATCGGCGAGCCGGTCGGCGGTCGGAATTTCGGGGCAAACTCGACCGGATGGCCGACGTCGGCTCCGGTTAGAAGGAGCGCCGCGTGGATCGAGCGGGCGGGGGCCTCGGTCGCCAGGATGGCCTCGTGCTCCTTGGTTCCTTTTCGGCAGAGCAGGTGTTCGAGCATCCCCTCGCGAAGGACAACCCGCGCCCGAAGAACGATCCGTCGCTCCTTGGGGTCGAACCAGAGGCCCTTACCCATCGCCTTCCAACCGGGCTCAACCTGGAGTGAACGGGCCTCGGGAGGGGTCTGCGGCGGCGGCTGCGGCGGCGCGGCGACCAGGCCGAGGCCGATGGCGACGATGATCGGGTACATGGCCGGTGTCTCCTCGGTGATCGGGCCGGATCGATCCTTGTCTCATTTGGCCGTGCGCGCTGGGGTTCGGTCAAGCCCCGGGCGGTCCGATCGTCGGTCGACGACGAAAAGGGCCAGCCGGGTCGAGGTCCCGGCTGGCCCTTCATCGATCGAGCCAGTTCATCTGTGGTCCGGTCGGGTCGCGATCACATCGCGACGGCCGGGATGCCCAGCCGCTCTTCTTCCTCTTCGAGGATGATGATATGGGGCGAGACCATGATCATCAGGCTCTGGGAGTTTCGACCGATCCCGACGTTACGGAAGAGGCGGTCGATCATGGGCGTCTTCGAGAGAATCGGGACGCCGTACTCGATCCGCTGCTCGGTCATCGTCTTGACGCCACCCATCAGGACCGTGCCGCCGTCAGGGACGGTGACCGTGGTCGAGATGGTGTTGGTGGTCGTGTTGGGCAACTGGATCTGCCCCTGGATGGTCGCGGCTCCTCCGCCGAGCCCCGAGCCGCCGACACCGGCGATCTGCGAGGAGTAGGTGGTGAACCCGTTGACGCTGTTGAAGTTCGGCGAGAGCGTCATTCGGACATACCGCCGGTCGGCCGAGACCACCGGGGTGACCATCAGGAAGACGCCGCTGTTGATCGCACTCACGTTCGGCGTGTAGGCGACCGAGCCCGGTCCGATGATCGGCGTCAGCGAGGCGACGTAGTACTGCAACGTCCCGCTGATGATCGTGGCCGAGGCCCCGTTGAACGTCGTGACCTTCGGGGCCGAGAGCACGTTCGACCGCGTGTCGCCCTGGGCCGCCGTGAGGAACAGGTACACTTCCAGATCGCTGAGGAACGCGATCCCGAAGGTCCCGCCCGCGTTCGGCTGGTAGTTGTTGACGAACGACGGGGCGATCAGGCCAGGATCGGTGTTGGTGAATGGGATGGACAGGTTCGGCGAGAAGTTCGCCAGACCGGCTCCCTGCGTGCCGACCACCAGCGGGCCGCTGCTCGGATACACGTGGTCGCGAATCGGGTTGACGATGTACGGGGTGATCTGCTGGGCCCCGCCGCCACCGCCGGCCGATCCGCCCGACGATCCACCGGACGCTCCGCCGGAAGCCGATCCGCCCGACGATCCACCGGATGCTCCGCCGGAAGCCGATCCGCCCGACGATCCACCGGATGCTCCGCCGGCCGATCCACCGGAGAGTCCGCCACCGCCCGACGATCCACCGGAGAGTCCGCCACCGCCCGACGATCCACCCGACGATCCGCCCGACAATCCGCCACCGGACGATCCACCCGACGATCCGCCCGAAAGGCCACCACCCAGCAGGCCCAGACCCGGAGTACCGGGCGTGATCAACGGGAAGCCCGTGAACGAGGGCACCGCGAAGGTACTGTGCCGGCCCACCGCGTTCGAGTTGATCTGGAAGTCGAACCCGACCCCGATCTGCTCGAAGAAGTTATCCTGAACCGTGATGAACCGGACCTCGATCGAAACCTGAAGGTCCTGCAACCGGCGAAGCTGGCGGAGCAGGTCGGCGACCTGGTCGTGCACCTGCGCCGTGTGCCGGATGATCAGGCTGATGCTGAGGAAGAACGGCGTGATCGCACCCGGCGGACGCGTCTGGGTGTTGTCTCCACCCTGGTCGCCGCCGAAGGCACCACCGAGACCGTACGACTGCGAGATGTCCGTCCCGTTCGGGTCGTTGACCTGCCAGGTCCCCGGCGCGATCGAGGTGGCGATCAACTGGACAAGCGGAGACATGTCCACCCATCGCCGATCGCTCTTGATGACCTGCGTCCCGGAGCTACCGAATTCGGGGCCCTGCACGCCCATCGCATAGGGCGAGTTCGGGCTGACCATCCGGGCCGACGACTCCGAGTTGGTCCCGTCCACGTTATGCCAGCCCTTGGGCATGACCTCGGAGACGGACCGCGACGGTGGGATCAGCAGGTCGCCGACATAGTACGTTTTAACGTACGTGTCCGTCGGGTTGGCCTGCGGGCTGGTGATCAGGATCACCTCGTTCTCGATCTTGTACGTCAGGCCGAGCGGCTTGAGCAGGAGGCTCAGGGCGCTCCGCATCGAGATATTATTGACCGTCAGCGAGACAGGCGAGTTGGGTGCCAGTCCCTCGTCGGCCAGGCCCCTCGCGTCGGGGACGATGTTCAGTCCGCTGTAGTCGGAGATGAACTTCAGGGCCTCGTTGAGCGGCTGCTTGTCGATATTGAGAGAAATCGGCTCCTTGAGCTTGGCCTTGATCGAGACGACCTTGGGATCTTCCTTATCCTCGAGCCGCTTCATCAGAGCCAGGCGATCGCGGGTCAGGTCCTTGAACGATTCCGCGTACTTGATCGAGCGAGAGAGCAACTGCTTGTCGGCCGGGATCGACGACTTGTCGATGTCGAGCAGGGTCTCGACGACGCCGTTCTCCTTGGCGTCGCGGATGTCTCCCTCCGACTTGAAGCGACGCTCCATTCGGGCCTTGAAGGCGACGATCGGGGCGACCTCGTTATTCGGGTCGATCTCCATGACCCGCTTGGCGTTGGCCTCGGCCTCGATGTACTTGCCGGCGGCCATCTCCTCGGCGGCCTTCTGCATCAGGTCGTTCACCCGGCCCTTCTTGGCACCGTCGGCCTCAAGGATGCGAAGCCGCTTGAGCTCCAGCTCCTCGCGCTGCTTCTTGTCGGACATCTTCGTCAGGTAGACGGCCTTGTCCTTCTTGGCAAGCTCGGTGGCGACCTCGAGCCGGCGGATCATTGGGCGGGTCAGTTCAGGCGGCAGGCCCGAGCCCTGCACGGCCTGAATGGACTTCTGGTAGATGCCGAGGGCCTTGTCGGGGTCGGTCTCGTGATACCGGCGGGCCTCGGCGATCTTGGTGCCGACCTCGGCGTTGAGCTTCTGGGCAGCAATGGTCTCGGCGTCCTGCGCGGCATCGACCGTGGAGGCGGTGCCGGGCTTCTGGCCAGCCGAGCTGGCGAGCTTCTGAAGCAGTCCCTGGACCTTGGTGCGGAGCCCCTGGTCGAGCGAGTCGCCGGCTGCGGCAACCTCGGTCAGCAGTGCCCGGGCTCGGTTCGCATCACCCTTGCGGATCGAGGCCAGGGCCTCCTCGTAGAGAGCCAGCGCTCCGCCCTGCTCGGCGAGTCCGATCTGGGCGATCAGCTCGTCGGCCTGGGAATCGACGCCGGTGTTGGCGGTCTTGGCCTGCCCGGCGATCTCGCGGGCGGCTCGGAAGTTGCCACTGGCGAAAAGTGCCTTCGCCTCGGCGATGAGTTGCTCGCCGCGATTCCCGGCCGGGGCGGCCGAGGGAGCGGCAGCCGGCTGAGCGGCCTGCGCGGGCATCGGGGCCTCGGCGGCTGGTGCCGGAGCGGCATCCAGGGCCGGCGCGGCGGCCATCACCGGGGGATTGGACGGAGCCCGATCGGCCGGGGCCGAAAGCTCGGGAGCCGCCTCGGCCGGGGCCGAGCTTGGGATCACAGCCGGGTCAACCGTGGCCTTCTCCGCACCACCGGCGACCGGGATGCCCGCGGGCGACGCCTCGGCCTGAGCCAGGGCGAGACCCTCGGTCGGCGCCGGTGCCGGTGGGGCGTGCCGGGCCATCTCGATGTCGTGCAGCACGTCCTCGGCTCGGTCCTGATTCAGGCCGGGGTAAACGTGCATGGAAAGTGCCTGCTGGGCCTTCTTCTCCGCCTCGTCAATCCGGCCGGCCTTCAGGAGTTGCCGGGAGGTCAGCACCAGCTCCTCATAAACTCCCTGACCCATCTGCTGACCGGCCGGGGTCCGACGAACCTTATCCCTGCGCCGAAGGGCCCGGGCCGCGGCAGCTACCTTCTCGGGGCTGTCCTCGAACATGCTGTACGAGAGGCCCCACCCCTTCACGTCGAGGGCCACGGCTTCCGCCTGCTCGAACTGGCCGTAGTCCAGCATCTTGCGGGCATCGCGAAGGCGAGCCCTGGCCGTCCGCCGGTCGTGCGGCAGATTGGCGTTGGCCACATCGTGGCTCGGCGCGGCCGTCCGGGGACGAGCCCGAGCAATGTCCTGATCGAGCTTGTCGGGCGTGTCGTCAAACAGGCCCCAGCGGATGTCCAGCGACCGCGCCTCATCCGACTTCTGCTGGGCCGCGTCGTAGTTCCCCAGAATCAGCTTCTCGCGGCCTTCCTTCAGCAGCCAGCGACCGCGCTGCTTCGCCTCGGCGGCATTCGCCGGCGCGGGAGCCGCCGAAACCGGCACGGCCGAAGCCGCCGCCGCGACCGGAGCCGCTGCCGCGACTGGAGCCGCTGCCGCCGCGACCGGAGCCGCCGCCGCTGCGACCGGAGCCGCCGCCGCCAGAGCCGATGAGGCCGACGGGGCCATCAAACCTTCCTGCTTCACCTTCGCCAGCTCGCCCAGATAGGCGTCCAGCGTCTTCTGCTCGTCCTCGCGCAGATCCGAGCGATAGCGGTTCGCTGCCTCCAGGTACTTGGAGGCCATCGCGAAGTTCCGATCGTTGAAGAGCCTGGCTCCCGCTTCCAGGTACTTGATCGCCGGCGCGGGCGGGGCCTGGCGGGTCGCCGTGGATGGCGCTGCGGCCGCGTCATCGGGGGCGGCTCCTGCCGTGGCCCCCCCCCATGCGCCAAGGACCAAGATGAGACTGACCGTTCTTAGCCTTCCCAACGCGACCTCCTTTCGCCGCCCACGATGGCTGCCGTCGACGTCCCTGGCGACGGCCTCGATTCAGCCTTCGTGAGTGGGAGACCATTAGCCCTTGCTTCGCCGTCCGGTTCGCCCTGAGGCGTTCCAGTGGCGGCGCTCGAGACTCGAGCGCTCAGGCGTCTTCCGATTACGGACGTGCGAACCGACCCTGACCTGGATGTGATCCGGGAGGTTCGTACCTCCCACGACTCTTCCGGTCAAGAGAATTCTCCCGCGGAAGACGACTTTGTCTTCAGTATGATCGGCAGCCCACGCGGCGATATTGACCCTCATCACCGGCTCGACCGGATTTTTCGGCTCGACCGGGCCATCCCGCAGAACCGTTGCAGCCCGCAATCTCGGAGGGATGCCTCCGAAAAGCAGGATCAGGCGAGGATCGCCGGGATCAATTCGCCGCGAACGTCGGTAAGACGCATATCTCGGCCGCTGAATCGGTAAGTAAGCCGCTTGTGATCCACGCCAAGCAGGTGCAGCATCGTGGCGTGCAGGTCGTGGATCTCCACCTGGTTTTCCACCGCGTGGTAGCCGTAATCGTCGGTCGCTCCGTGGATCGTTCCTCCCTTGATCCCGCCGCCGGCCAACCAGACCGTGAACCCGTACGGATTGTGGTCGCGGCCGTCGGAGCCCTGGGCCATCGGAGTCCGACCGAACTCGCCCGCCCAGATCACCAGGGTCGAGTCGAGAAGTCCCCGCCCCTTGAGATCGCGAAGCAGACCGGCGATCGGACGATCGACGGCCCGCGCATTGTTCTCGTGGCCATGCTTCAAATCGCCGTGCTGGTCCCATCGGTCGCCGCCGACAGCCGGGCAGGTCAGCTCGATGAACCGGACACCTCGCTCCACCAACCGGCGAGCGATCAGGCATTCCCGGGCGTAGATCCGAGTCGGCGGATACGGGTCGTCCAGTCCGTAAAGGGCCCGGGTCGCCGCCGATTCACCCTCGATGGCGACCAGCTCGGGAACCGACGACTGCATCCGAAACGCCAGCTCATAATTCGCAATGGCGGCCTCGATGCCGTCATGATGCCCCATCCGGCCGAGAACGCCGCGGTCCAGTCTCCGCAGCAGGTCCAGCTTCCTGCGCTGGCCGGCCTCGGTCGGCTCGGTCCGCTCGATGTTTGCGACCGGGACCCCCTCGGGCCGAAAGATCGACCCCTGATAGGACGCCGGGAGAAATCCACTATTAAAGCAGTCGATACCGCCCGGCGGAATCAGTCCGCCATTCAGCACCACAAACCCGGGCAGATCCTGAGACTCGCTCCCAAGTCCATACGTCACCCAGGCGCCCTGGCTCGGCCGCCCTTGCAGGCCGTTCCCCGTGTGGAGGAAGTAATTCGCGCTCGTGTGCTCCGAGAAGTCCGAGACCATCGATCGAACAATCGCCAGGTCATCGACACACCTTCCGACGTTCGGAAAAAGGTCGCTGACCGGGATGCCGCTCTGACCGTACCGGCGGAACTTCCAGGGGCACCGCAGAACGTTCCCCACGTTGTTGAACTG
>DAIDJI010000084.1 GCA_027451455.1 Planctomycetales bacterium
GGGGCCGGCCAGGGTCGAGAAGCCGGTGTTGGAGTCGATGTTCCCGAGCGAGGAACTGAGGCTCGTGACCGCCACGTGGGGCAGGTAACCGCCGTTCGTGACCGCGCCGAAGGTCGTGGTCGGGACGCTGAACGTCATCGTGACGTCGTTCGTGGTCGTGTTCCCGTTCGGCCCCGTGAACAGGACCAGCGGGTCAGAGGATTCCACGGTGGGCGTCTTCCCCCAGCCGAAGCTGGAGCCGGCCCCGCTGATCGTGGACATGTCGACCGCCTTGGGACTGGTCGTGATCGCGATCGATTCGGTGCCGTCGCTCAGCGAGGTGTAGGTGGATCCGACCGCCGGCAGAGCGATCCTGGTAGTCGTGGTCAGGTAGTTGCCCGTGTAGGGATTGGCGATGGTGATGAAGTCGCCCCGGGCCGGAATCGCCAGCACGGCCAGGATGGCCGAGAGAATCATCGTGGGGCCATGAAACAGGCGTCTGGTAGACATGGCTTCTCTCCCTGAGGTGCGCAGACAATGCACGGCCCACCGGCCTGGCGGGCGGCGATCGCGAAGGATCCTCGTTGACGGGCGGTGGAGGCGCGCCGCGAGCGACGGGGACACCTCCCTCCTACTGAAAAGACGACATCCCGACGGGAAAGTTACGCGAGCACAAAAAAATCCGATGAGACCGGCGAGCGCCCAGACCTCGCCCCCGCCCGGTTCCGCGACGCCGGCCGTTTTGCTATCGTTTCACTCGCCCTGACGCGGGGTGATGCGGCCGGGGAGAGGATCGCACGCGAAAGAGGAGCACGCGCCATGTCGTCGGATTCGGTCATTCGGCTCGATCGCCGTGGATTCCTTCAGGGGACAATGGCCGCAGCATCGGCGGGGGTTTTCGGTTCCTCGGGAGCCCTTGCCTCGGCAACGCCCCAGCAAGCGGCCGACGCCTTCCTCGCCCGGTTCGTCCAGGGATGGCTGCCAAGGCTCACCGCCTCGGACGAGGCCGACTGGGCTGCTTCCACGGACGTCAGCGAGGCCCATACCGCCGCGAAGGTCGCGAAATCGATCGAGTTAGGGCAGTACGTCGGCTCGCCCGAGGTGATCGAGACTGTCCGCCGGCTGCTCGATCAGAAGGCGATGCTGAACGACCTGACCGTCCGCCAGCTCGAAAAGGTCCGGCTTCACGCGGCTGAGGCGCCCGGGACCGTCCCTGAGGTCGTCAAGGCCCGCGCTGAGGCCGAGGCGAAGCAGACCGCCGCACAGGACGGATTCACCTTCCGCATCCGACGCCCCGAGGGCATTCGCGATGCCTCCGCCAACGAGATCGACCGGATCTTGCTCCAATCGCGCGACCTCAACGAACGACGCGCCGCCTGGGAGGCGTCCAAGGAGATCGGCCGCCCCCTGCGCGAGGGTTTGCTCAGGCTCCGCGACCTGCGGAACAAGGTCGCGCGCACGATGGGTTTCGACAACTTCTTCGCGCTCCAGGTCGCCGATTACGGGATGTCGGTCGACGAGATGCTGGCGCTCTGCGACCGTCTGATCGACCAGATGCGCCCCCTGCACCAGCAACTCCACGCCTGGGCCCGCCGGGCGCTGGCGTCCCGATACAAGGCGGAGCCCCCGCCCGACGGACGCATCCCCGCCCACTGGCTCTCCAACCGATGGGGCCAGGACTGGCCGGGGCTCGTCGAGGGGATCGACATGGACGAGCCCTTCCGCGGCAAGCCACGGGAATTCATCACCGAGCAGGCCGAGCGGTTCTATGCCTCGCTCGGATTCCCCCGGCTCCCGTCGTCGTTCTGGGCGAAGTCCGACCTCTATCCCGCCGACCCCAAATCCGGCCGGAAGAAGAACAGCCACGCGAGCGCCTGGCACATCGACCTCGACCGCGACGTCCGGAGCCTGATGTCGATCGAGGCGAACAGCCAATGGTTCAGCACGGCGCACCATGAGCTCGGGCATATCTACTACTACATCAGCTACTCAACGCCAGGCGTGCCGTACCCGCTGCGCGAGGGAGCCAACCGGGCGTTCCACGAGGCGATCGGCGACCTGATCGGACTGGCCGCCGGCCAGCGGCCGTACCTGAAGCAGGTCGGCCTGCTCAGCCCGGGCGCCGCAAGGGCCGACGCCACCACGTTCCTGCTCGACCAGGCCCTCGACGGATCGTCGGTCGTATTCCTGCCGTGGTCGGCCGGGGTGATGACCCGGTTCGAGCACGCTTTCTATTCGGGCAACGTCGGCGACGGCGACCTTAACGCCGCCTGGTGGAAACTGGTCGGTCGATACCAGGGAATCGCGCCGCCCGGCCCGCGCCCGGAGACGCTCTGCGATCCCGCCACCAAGACCCACATCAACGACGATCCAGCGCAATACTACGACTACGCCATTGCCACAGCGATCAAGTATCAGCTCCATGACCACATCGCCCGGGAGATCCTCAAGCAGGACCCGCGCGACTGCAATTACTACGGGAGCCAGGAGGTGGGTGCGTTCCTCCGAGGAATTCTCTCGATGGGCGCCACCCGCGACTGGAACGCGGTTCTTCGTGAGGCGACCGGTGAGGGGCTCTCGGCGCGGGCGATGGCTGCGTATTTCGAGCCGCTCCGCGATTGGCTCGCGAAGGAGAACCGCGGCCAGGAGGTCGGCTGGAGGTCGCCGGAGTAGGTCAGCCTTTCCAGCCCAAGCCGCTTCCCAAGGAAGAGGTTGGCTGAGGATCGCCGAAGTCGGCCAGGCTTTCCAGCCTGACCCGCTCCCCGCAGTTTAGCCCGGAGGGCGCATCGATCCGCATCCGGGCCAGAGAGTCAGTCGATCCGTATCCGGGGGTCAGGCGGGAACGCCGGACCTATTCCTCATCCGGGTCAGGCTGGAAAGCCTGACCTACTTCGGCGATCACCAGCCGGCCGGCGCCGAATACGGGGGCCAGGGAACCATCGCGCCTCTCGGGTCGGCGTAGGGGTCGGCGCAGTAAGGGTACAGATTCTCCCGCCCGAGGACGTAGCCGAACCAGTTCCCGCCCGACGGGTTCTTGTCCACGCCGAACCGATGGATGGTCCAGTGGCGGTCGCCGAAGCCGTATTCGAGGCCGAAGCCGTGGTATCCCGGATAAAACCGGCCGTAATCCAGGCCGTAGGGAACCGGGGCGGCGACCTCGTAGCCATAGGTCAGCCCGCCATAGGGCGACGGCACGGCGGGCGCCGGGGCCATCCCCTGGGCACGCGCCGACCCACCGAAAACGCTCCCGATCGCCCTCGCCATCGTGATTGCCGCCAGGCGAGCCGCGACGACGCCCCGCGTCTGAGAAGACATGACTGTTGCCCTCGTAAGAAGCCCGACGGATCGCGGTCCGAGATCGACCGCCCCTCGTTTCTCCTTCGAGTATACAACAGGTTTGCGAGCCCCTCCGCGATGGTCGCCAATCGCCCCCTCAAGGACTCAGGAACGCGAAGGTCCCGGCCTCAATACTTGGGCACAAACTGCTCACGCTCATGATACTTGGGATTGTGGTGCCACTCGTTGAGCGTCACCGAGAGGCCGCGGTTGAGGACATCCTGGGCCAGATCACCCCAGGGGGTGTTCGGGTGCTTCTTGATCACATCCTTGAGCAGCCGTTCGGCCTCGGCGTACTTTTTGGCGGTCTCGCTGTGAGGGGCGACCGGCTTGGTCGAGTGGTCGACGACCCAGGTGATCTTCAGGTCGGCGCGACGGAGGGGCTTCGGGACCGGCGGGTTCTTGGCGATCGAGGCCATCAGCGCCCGGTATTCGTAAGCCTTGACCTGGAAGGCGACGGTCTGGGCCAGCATCAGGTCGTAGTGGGCCTGCCATCGCTTGTCGACCTCACGGTCGCGCGCCAGCTTGAGCTCCTCGAGCCGCTTCTGGATCTTCAACAGCTCCTGGAGCTTGGGAGTGGTTCTGGTGCCCTCTTCCATTGCCCCCTGCACCAGCCCGGGAGTCTCGATCGGGAACTCGCGGCGATAGAGGAAGGCCGCTCCCTCATTGACGATCGCGTGCAGGGTGTGGCGCAGCGGCGAGGCTTCCCGGTGCTCGACGTAGGTCATCCGGTTGTCGTGCTCGGGCAGATACTCCCTCAGCGCGACGCTCGAATAGGCTTTCTCGCGATGATGGATGGCCCGCATGAATTCCTCGGTTGGGAGGAGGAAGTAGATCCCGCCGGATTCCTTGGTGAGCCGGGCAAGCTCATAGGGAGCGAATCCGGAGGGCTGCTCGTCCCATCGCCTGTAGAGACCATCCCACTGGTAGACCTCCAGGTCGGCGGTCTCAGGCCCCCGGCGGATCAGCGGGTGGTAGATGTCGTGGGTGACCGGGTCCTCGTAGCGGTGGTGGGCGAACGGATAGCCGAAGAGCGACTGCCGGCCGATGACGTAGAGCGGAATCTTGTGCTTCTTGAGAGCCTGGCGAGCTTCCTCGACGTCAGCGCCGTCGTCGCCTGATTCGTCGGTAACCAGGACGATCAAGACCTTTCGGTCGCGGCGGACCATCTGCGCGTAATGCTCGGCGACCTCGCGGACGGCGTGCATCGTGTTCTCGATGCCCGTGTTGTCGATCGGAAGCTTCTCGATGGCCTGACCGATCTGCTCCATCTCCGCGCGGGGCTTCTCCAGCATGTACTTGAGATCCATGCCGAACCCGACAATCGCGTGGTTCAGGACACCGGCGTTCTTGCTCCTGGGATCCTGGGCGATGTACTTCTTCAGTTCATTGGAGACCCGGTCGAACTTGCCTTTGATGGATTTCTTGTCATCCTCCATCGAGACCGACTCGTCGAAGAGCCAGACGACCGTGACCTTGTGCTCGCGGAGGTGGCGGACGATCTCGTGAGCGAGCTGGTCCATCGCGGCGCCAATCTCCTTGACGTCCCAGATCGTGTCGCCAGCGATCTTGCCGCCACCGGCGAGGTCCACGGTCGGAGCGACGGGAAGGAGGTTCATCGGCGAATGAGTCAGGCTCGCGATCTTGACTCCGGGAAGACTGGTTCCCTCGTTGATCCGACCTCGACCGGCGCCCCGAACCCTCGGGGTGGCCGAGGGTCGTCCGGTGCCGACACCGGCGACGATCACGCCGCCGCCGTCCTCGCCGTCGCCGCCGCCCTCGGTCATGGTGACCATCTGCGGCTCGCCGGTGGTCTCGGCGTGCTCGTCGCCGACGGCCTTGTCGCGGGGGATGTTGTCGGGATCGGCGTAGATCGGTGTCAGCTCCTGCTCGCCGTTTCGGTGGCTCGCCAGCGCCGAGTCAAACGAGAGGACCTTTTCGCTCGAGTCCGATGTGGCGAACGTCGCAAACGCCAGGGCCGAAAGGATCGCCGCGTGGACAACCAGTGAGAAGCTCCAGGCCTGGAGCAAGTGCGGCAGCCGGACCCTGGTCCGACGCCTCGGCCGGAGCTTGCCGCCCACAGGCTTCGTCTTCGACGAGGCCGGGGCCCTGGAACTCGCCGTAGCGGCCGGATTTTCCTTCGCCGATGCCTCGGGCGCTGGCTCGATCGGCGGCTGGTCTTTCCTCACGATGACCGCCTCCGTCTCGATCGTGGCCTGCGAGCGCCCGTTCATCGCGTCTTGCAAATGTGAGTCGGCCTCATCGCCCGCCGGGCTAGGTGTGGCGAACTGGTAGACATCCTCCATCGATGGATCAGCGGGATGCAGTTCCATATCTGGGCTCGCCTCCGGATGGCTGGGGCCACCGATGACCGAGAGAAAGTGGATCGATGGCCGATTTCCGATCCTGGTGCGGCGCCGGCCCCTCTCCAGGGCGAAGGCCGTCGATTCCAGGTGCGGCTCGTGCTCAACAATCCAGGGTCTGGGAACTGGGAACGGGGACCTGGGATGCTCTGGCCGATTCCTCGGGGCCTTCCCGCTACAGATTACCGAAAACCAGGAAGGAACTGCTACAACTTCGGCAATTCCAGCGGCTTGGCCGGCTTCGGCTGCATCATCTTTTTCTTTTTGGCCTCGGCGGCGTTGTCGCGACGCGGGGCGGGCGGGACGTAGGTCTCGACCCACTTGAAACCGAGGGGATCTTTCAGTTCGCGCTGGGCGAGGAGGGCCCAGGGAGTCGCGGGGTGCTCGTCGACAACGCGACGCAGCAGCGTCTCGGCCTCCTTCGCGGCGGCGGCGGCGTTCTTACTGTACTGGATGGCGGTGTCGGGGACGAGCCGCCAGGCGTTGGACTTCGGGTTGCTGAACTTCGGCGTATCCTTCTTCATCCGGGCGCAGGCCCAGTTGTACTCGTAACAGCGGACCTTCATGGCGAGGAGCCGGCCGCGGATGAGGTCGAAGTGAGCCTGCCAGCGCCGGGAGGGCTCGCGGTCGCGGAGCTTGGCGGCGGCGTTGATCGGGGCAATGGCCTCGTCGACGGTGTAGACGGTCCGCTCGGCGATCGCCTGGTTGCGGGCCATGATCTCCTTGAACTCGGGCGAGTCGGCGGGCGGGAAGTTCAGGCCGGGCATGCCGGGAAGGTTTTGCTGGGTGATCTGCGCCGCGGTCAGAACAGCCTGGCGGAGCGGTGAATGCTGGATGCGCTTTTCGTACTCGCCGCGGGGGATCCAGTCGGGTCGATACTCGCGCATCCGGGCCGGGTCGAAGCCGAGGCGTCGGGTGTCGAACCGGGTGACGAAGTAGATTCCGCCGGTCTCGGCGGCCAGCCGGCTGAGGGCATACGGGCCGAAGCCCGACTCGACGATCTCGAACTGCGGTCCGTTGTACCAGAACGGCAGGCGGATCTGCTCGAGCATCACGCTTTCGGGCCCCTGGCGGACCGGGACGCCGTGGAAGACGTGCTTCGTTTTCGGGTCGACATAGGTCACGTAGTTCTCGGTCCGGCCGAAAATTGCCTGCGAACCAAGGACGTAGACCGGGATCTTCGCCTTCCGGCAGGCGGCGATGGCGTCTTCGAGGCGGGACTCATCGTCGCCGACCTCGTCGGTGACGACGATCGTCATGGTCCGGTAGGCGTGGGTCTGGGCCTCTTTCCCCTTGTAGCGGCCCCACTTGGCCGCGATCTCGCCGACTGCGGTGAACGTGGTCTCGACGCCGCTCTCGTCCTGGGGAACCTCGTGGATGGCGTTGAGGATCTCGGAAAGGTCGGCGGAAGGGTGCGCCAGCATCGCCTTTCGCGTCTGGCCGAAGGCGATCACCATCGTCAGGAGCCCGCTATCGGCCGCGAGGTGCGACTCGTCAAGCTGCTGAATGTGGGAATAAACGGCCTCAATGTGCTTGGCGAGCCGCTGCCGCTCGGCGACGAGGCTGCCGGAGGCGTCGAACGCCCAGACAACCAGCGTCGGGCCTTTCTCCAGGTGCCGGATGATCTCGGTGGCGATCCGGTCGACGGCTCCCTCGACCCCGCCGACGGTCTCCGCGCCATTGCCCCGGATCGAGACGTTCTGCGCCAGCAGGTTGGCGGTCGGAACGACGACCTCCGTCGCTCGTTTCAGATCCAGAGGCGCCATCTCGGCGGTGATCGACCGCTCCTCCATCGCCGCGACCGGCACGGTCGAGGCCGAACTGGGCGCCGAGGTGATCGTCGCGGCGAGATTCGGGGCAAATGTTCCGGCGGCCGGAATCTCCGCGGGCGGCTCCTTCGACTGGTCGAGATCCTGGAAGACCGAATCGGCCGACTCGATCCGGGTATCGGTCAGCTCCGAGCGAAACACATTCTGCGACTCGCGATGGACCGTGTAACCCGCAAAGGCCAGCCCGGTGAGCAACAGACCGTGGACCAGCAGACTCACGCTGATCGCCGGCAGTTCCAGGTCCAGCCGTCCCCCGGTCCACTCCGAGAGCCAGGGATATCGCCCCTCCAGCTTCCGCAGCATCTCGACGAGCACGATCGAGACTCCTCTTCGTTATCGGACTCCGTCGGATCTCCTCGGATTCCACCGGCCGCGCAGGCCGATCTCTCCCTAATCCCTATCTACGACACGAACGCCCATTCGTGACCGCCCGTCTCGTCCAATGCGTCCAACCAGACATCCCGCTGCTCTCACTCTTCCTTCTTCCTAATTGAATATTATCGCCTCGACACCTCCGAGGCATCCCTGCCCATCGTTTTTCAGGGACTTCCCGGCGCGCCGATTGCCCGATGATGCCTGCGAGAGACGATCCCAGAGCCGAGAGACGATCGGAGAAATCACCATGAGCGATCAGAAGGACGGGCGGGGTCCGGCCGACGTGGCCGACGTGGCCGACGAGCGGGGACGATTCACGTCCGAGGAGGGCTTGCCGGGCGAGCCATCCATGATACCGGATACCGAGGCCGACGCCTCGGCGCACCGGGCCGAGCCGGACAGGGACAGGGACCCGTCAGGCCCGCGTCTCGGAACCCAGGGCGCGGCGATCGCCGACCTGACCGACCCAAAGTCGAGGTAACGACCTCAGTCCATCGAAGAACCACGATCGGGTAGACCAGGGAGCCACCCCGAAAGACGCAAAAGAAACAAAACGACCGTTGTTCTGCGTTTTCACCGGAAATCCCTGGAGCCACGAACGGACTGATTGTCTACCAAATCTCAGTAAGCATCCTCGGAGAGGGATTCGCCGCCGGCCCGGGTGGCCAGGGCCCTGTAGATCGGCGCCGGGAGTCGCGACGGGAGGAAGTGGACGCTTCCGTCGACGTAGAGAAACTGCTCGCCGCCGGGATGCCCCGACCCGAAATCGGCCGGCCGGGGTGGGACGGCATTGGGCCCCTCGCGGTCGCCCGCCCGGCCGACGACCAGCGCCGGCCCGCCGGCCGAGCCGGTGACGGCGCCGGTCCATGTGGCCGGCGAGATCGAGGCGTTGCGCTCGCCGATGGCGATCGTCTGGCTGGTCCCGTCGTCGACGTCGATGATCCGGACCGACCGATTGCGGAAGAACATCCCGTTCCCGGCGTCGCGGCCGGGCGGCGGGGCCGATGGATCGTCGGGATAGAGGCTCGACGGGTCGCCGCTGCCGAAGCAGCCGACGTAGTTCGACGCCCCCACCTCGGCGATCGGCTCGCCGGCGATCATGCCGTTGCCCCCCGCCGCGACCGCGAAAAACGTCCGCTGGCGCACGGGGTCGCTTGGGCAGACCAGCGCGTTCAACTGCTGGGTGGTCCTCGGCGTCCAGTTGGCCGGCACCTCGATCGGCAGCGAGAAGTTGATCATATCGTAGGTGCTCCGCTGCTCCATCATCGGGAGCATCATCGGCAGCCAGCCCCAGCCTGGCCCGGCGTCGGCGCCGGTCCCGGGCGACCGAAGCGAGACCCAACCCGGCGGGAAGGCGTTCGTCGCTTCGTGGTAGTTGTTCAGCGCCAGGCCGATCTGCTTGAGGTTGTTGGCGCATTGCGACCGCCGCGCGGCCTCGCGCGCCCCATTCATCGCCGGCAAGAGCAGCGATAACAGCATCGCAATGACCGCCAGGACCACCAGGAACTCGATCAGGCTGAAGCCTCGGTGCTCGGGCATGGGTCGGGCTCCGGATCAAAAAGGCTCGGGGCGGGCGCCGACGGATCGCAGACCCATCGGCCCCGCCACCATCCTACCCGGAATCCTCCGACATTTGAAAGAGAGTCTCCAGCGGGCCGGTTTGGAAGGGAGTCCGAGGAGGGCCATCGATCGCTCGTGGCAGAGTCGATCAACCCTTCCGCCCCGACCCGCCGACGTAGGTCAGGCTTTCCAGCCTGACCCGCATGGAACAAGGGCCGTCGATCACCGGCTGGAATGTGGGTCAGGCTCGAAAGCCTGAGCGACCTCAGGCCCCTCGCGGACGGGGTCAGTATTGATCGGCCGAGACAACCTCGCCGCCGGCGCGGGTGGCCATCGCCTGGAAGATCGGGAAGTTGATCATGGCCTTGATGAAGTGGACGCTCCCGTCGGCGAAGAGGAAATTCGCGCCGCCGGGGTGGAGCGACCAGAACTGATCGCCGTGGGCGAGTCCCGAAGGGGAATTTGGACCGTGCCCCTCGCCGGTGTGGGCGATCACCAGGGCGCCGCTCCCCTCGGGGTCGAGCCCGGCCTCGGCCTGGAGGGCGACCAGCGGGACCGCGGAATGGGTCACGGCGCCGGTCCAGGTCGCCCGTGAGAGGTTCTGGCTCCGCTCGCCGGCGGCAAACGTCTGGCTGGTCCCGTCGGTGATTCCGGCGATACCGACTCCACTATTCCGGTAGAAGATGCCCGTCCCCAGGCCGTCATTGTGAATCCCCGTCGCCGTGTCGCTCTCGTTCCCACCGACACAGACGGCATAACTCGCCGGAGCGGCGATCGCCAACCGATTTCCGGAAGCGTCGAGGACCGGGAAGGCACCCTCAGTCAGGTCCGACGGACAGATCAGCCCCGGCAGAATCGTTGCAATCGCCGTGGAATTTGCCGGCGCCGAGACCGTTGAAATCGTGTTCGTCGCAGCGAAGAGCGCCGCCTGCTCGATCTGCGGCAAGATCATCGAGGCCCACGACCAGCCAGGCGCCGTATCGGTCGCCCCATTCCTGTACCGAGCCCGCGCCAGATATCCCATCGGGAAAGCCCCGACCGCGTCGTGATAGGCGTTCATCGCGATCCCGATCTGCTTGAGATTGTTGAGGCACTGCGCTCGATGCGCGGCCTCGCGCGCGGCCTGCACCGCCGGGAACAACAACGCGATCAGCACGGCCAGGATCGCGACCACAACCAGAAGCTCGATCAGCGTGAAACCGCCACGGAACCTTTCTCTCATAACCCTTCAAATCCTCTCACCAGGATCCATCACACTCCTTCCATGAGATCCAATCTCAACGAGGGCGCCGGCCCGGCGGAGGTTAGTCCCGCACCGGTCGACACGATCGACCGCATGCCCTCTCCGCCGGGCTCAGCATCAGCAAACCTGCTCGTCCAGCAGACTCCCTCCAGGGCCCCGATCGCTCCGGGATTTCCGGAGACCGAGGACATCAGGAATCCGAGTCCGGGGACGCAGGAAGCGTCCCCGCAAGTTCCGGGCGCCCGGCGAGCCCTCGAAGATGCGGATCTCGGGGCAACGGGACCATCGCCGCACCCGGAAGGAAAGCATTGCAACTGAGATTCAGTCTCAATGTCAGGGCAGGTTAATCGGAATCGAACCTTCGTGTCAAGGGGACCGTTGTGGAGATCAAGGTCCGGTAGCGATGGGGGAAGAAGCTTTCGAGGTCGGCCAGCTCGTGGGGAGAACTCCGCCGCGCTGGAGGATCACGTGGAGACGTTCGGCCACGCAACGGCCCCATAAGGCACAGCCGAGGGCCGAAAGGTGGTTGTCGCCGGCCAGTCGTCGGTTATAAAGCGGACTCGGGTTCCCGCCTTTACCCTGAGCCTCCCATTCGAGGCGGACGCGCATGTCCTCGGTGGCAAACGCTTCGACAGGATAGAAGTAGTGCATGCCTGCGAGTTTGAGTCGATGGGAGACCTGGCCGGGGTAGACGGAGTCGTCGCGGGTTGCGAGAAGGGCGTCCTCGCCGGGCCAGGGAACGACCAGGCAGGCGATCTCTCGTTGTCGACAGGTTTGAAGAATCCTGTCGAGCCAGTAGCAGGGTTCATCCCAGCCGTCGCTGGTCTCGTAGGAAAAATCGTTGCCGCAGAGGCTGACGACCACGAAGTTCGGCTTCATTCGGTCGAGGAATTGGAGGAAGGTGAAGTAATACTGCTCGGTCGAGTAGCCGAGCACGCCCGTGTTCAGGACGGAGGTTCGCAGGCCGGTCCGGCGGGCTAGTTCGCGCTCGAGGCAGATCGAGGGGGTCTGGTCGTCGCTGACGAGGAGGCCCTGCATCACCGAATCGCCGAGGACGATGCCGCGAAGGCGGGCGGAGAGATCAGGCTCGGGGCCGCGGCAGCCCCACGAATTGGTCGTCTGGACCGACTCAGGCACCAGCCTTCCGCCCGCCTCGGCGCAGGCGGTGCGGGCCTCGGGGGTGTCGGGGACCTGAAACTGGCAGAGAGCGTCCCGGAGTGAGAGACCGATCGCCCAGATCGACCGCGTGTTCGGCCGGAGCCGGTACGACCGGCCGTTGTCATCGGGCTCGAAGACGTCCGAGGAAAGGACCAGCGTTCCGTTATAGTTTCCCCACCGGATCACGCCGGAGTCGGGTGCCATCCCGGTCGACTCGAAGAGTCGGCGGAGTAGGGGACCGCTCAGGCGGATCTCGTCGGCGAGCGCAGCGCGAGTGCGATCGATCCCGACCTGTCGCTTGAGGTTGGTCTCGGCCTCGATCTCCTCGCGCGTGGGACGCAGACCGACCGTCCATCGGACGGCCCATCGGGCGCGGTGAACCGCCATCAC
>DAIDJI010000085.1 GCA_027451455.1 Planctomycetales bacterium
AGGAGTTCGCCATCCGCGTCCCCGGCGACGCCCGGAAGATCCTCGCCGACGTCGGCACCCAGGGCTATCACGGCGGGATCGCACTCGGGCGATGGTATCCGTCGATGAACGACGCCATCCTCATCGCCGTCACCGAGAAACGCACGAAGGACGAAATCGACGGCCTCGCCGCCGCCTATGCCTCGGCAATCGGCCGGGCTTCGAGGTAAGCGATCGAGGCCGAGGGAGCTTTCCCGATGTCGACCCAGACCCGCCCGATCACAGCCGAAGACTTCTTCGACTGGCCGCAGGACCCCGGTTCGCGTCAGGAGTTGATCCGCGGGGAGGTGGTGACGATGTCCCTTCCGGGCGGCCGACACGGACGGATCGCAGGAAAGATTCTTCGGCGAGTTGGGAACCACGTGGAAGCTTCGCGTCTCGGTGAGACCTACGCGGCCGAAACGGGTTTCCTCCTGGAACGCGATCCGGACACCGTGCGAGGAGCTGACGTCGCCTACGTGAGCCTTGAACGGCTCGCCCGCATTGTGGATGAGGATAAGCACTTTCCGTTTGCCCCCGATCTGGTCGCCGAGGTGCGCTCGCCGAACGACCGCGATCCCGAGATCGAGGAGAAGACCGAACTCTGGCTCGCCGCCGGTTCTCGCCTCGTCTGGAACGTCGACCCCGTCGCCCGGACGGTGACCGTCCACCGCCCCGGCGCCCGACCCCTCCTGCTGACGGAAACCGATGAGATCGACGGAGCCGACGTCCTGCCCGGCTTCCGCTGCCGCGTCGCCGACTTCTTCGCCTGACGACTGGACCCTCGAACCCATGTACAAGCTCGACCAGCCGCCCTTGCTCTTCGAATCCAGCCGTCCCGGCCGATCCACGGCGATCCTGCCGGATTCGGACGTCCCCGATCGCCCGCTCGACGCGATCCTCCCCGGCGCCCACCTGGCGAGCAACGCTCCCCCGCTCCCCGAGCTCGCCGAGCTGGACGTCGTCCGCCACTACACGAATCTCTCGACGCTGAACATGGCGATCGACGCCAATTTCTACCCGCTCGGCTCCTGTACGATGAAGTACAACCCGAAGCGCAACGAGCGGTTGGCGGGGCTCCCTGGGTTTGCCTCGCAGCACCCGTATCAGGAGGAAAGCACGTTGCAGGGGCTCCTGCAACTGCTGTTCGAACTCCAGGAGATGCTGGCCGAGATTGCCGGGCTGCACGCAGTAAGCCTGCAACCCGCGGCCGGAGCGCAGGGCGAGCTGACGGCGCTTCTGGTCGCGGCGGCCTACTTCAAGGACAGGGGCGATCGCCGCACCCAGATCCTGATCCCCGACAGTGCCCACGGCACCAATCCCGCCTCGGCTCACCTGGCCGGCTTCGAGGCCGTGACGATCAAGAGCGACGCCCGCGGCCTGGTCGACCTCGCCGATTTCCGGTCGAAGCTCAGCGACGAGACGGCCGTTTTCATGATGACCAACCCGAACACCGTGGGCCTCTTCGACCCGCAGATCGGGACGATCGCCCAGCTCCTCCACGAGCGAGGGGGACTGCTCTACCTCGATGGCGCCAACATGAACGCGATCCTTGGGATCGTCCGTCCCGGCGACATGGGCGTCGACCTGATGCATTACAACCCGCACAAGACCTTTTCGGGCCCGCACGGCGGCGGTGGTCCGGGCGCTGGCCCGATCGCGGTCCGCGACTTCCTCGCGCCGTTCCTCCCGGCCCCGATCGTGGCACGATCCGACGACGGCACGTACCGACTCGACGCCGACCGGCCGAAGTCGATTGGCCGGGTCCGCTCGTTCTTCGGCAACACGGGTGTTCTGTTCCGCGCTTACTGCTACATTCGGAGTCAGGGGCCCGACGGCCTCAAATCCGTTGCCGAGCACGCGGTCCTCAATGCGAATTACCTGATGCAACTCGTCAAGGATCTCTACCCGGTGCATTACCCCGGGCGCTGCATGCACGAGTTCGTTGCCTCGGCGCGGTCGATCGCGCGTGAGAAGGGCATTCGCGCGATGGACATCGCCAAGGCCCTGATTGACCACAACTTCCACGCGCCGACCGTGTATTTCCCTCTGATCGTCCCCGAGGCGATCATGATCGAACCGACGGAGACCGAGAGCCGCGAGACACTCGAACAGTTCGCGAGGGTCCTCCGCTCGATCGTCGATGAGAATCCAGCGACCCTCCACGACGCCCCTCACACGACGCCGATCAGCCGGCCCGACGAGGTCAAGGCGACCAAGACGCCGGTCCTGAAATGGCAGCCAGGGAACTGACCCACACTGCGCTTTTTGAATCCACCCTTTTTTATGGATTCCTCAATGGGAAAAACTGGAATCACAAATATGATATGCTGACCTTTGCATCTGGAATCTTGCATCTGCAATCTGGAATTCTAAATCTTGAATGACAGCTCATCCAGGATGAAAATTCCGAGAAGCACCCCGCGTCTCCGAGTCTGCGGGGGACATCCGCCCGCTTGACCGCCCGCGCCTCGGGCGCCACGATGGAAGGGTCAACGTGCGGGGCGGGCGAGCGCAGGCGGATGTCGATCGGCCTCCTGTCCCCGGCATCCGAAGCGAACCAGGCGGGGGCCGATGATGAGTCGTGATCCAGGCGTTCCCGGGGCGAATCCCCCGCGTCGCAACCGGCCGCCGGCTGACCCTTCGCGACCGAAGCCGCCGCCGCTCCCACCCGAAGGCTCGACCTTCCGCCCGAGTCCGGCCGGTGTGCCGTCACCCGGAGCCGGTAAGCCGCGCAAGGGGAAGTCGCCTCGCCCAGGCGGCGGTAGCGACCCGCTCGACGCGAAGCCGCTCACGCCCGTCGCTGGTCCGAAGTTGTTCGAGCGGATCCTCTTCGGCCGGGTCAGCACGGGCCAGCTTGCTCAGTTCAGCCGGCAGTTCGCCTCGTACCTCAACGCGGGCGTGGACCTCCTGCGTTCCCTCGCCAGTCTCGAGCGGCAGTTCTCCGGCACGGCGCTCGGGCCGGTGCTCCGTCGGATGGGAGACGCCATCCGACGCGGGGATACGCTCGAGGAGGCCATGGTCCGCGAGACCTCCACGTTCAGCCCGATGTACCTGAGCATGATCCGGGTGGCCGAGGCGCGCGGAGGCGTCCCCGAGACCCTAAAAATGCTGGCGAAGAACCTGGAGTCTCGTCAGCGGCTGATTCGCCAGGCTCGCTCGGCGATGATCTATCCGACGATCGTCCTGATGATGGCCGGCCTGGTGGGGATTGGGATCTCGATCTTCATCCTGCCCCTTTTTGCCCAGACCTTGAAGGATCTCAGCGGCAAGATGACGCTCCCGCTCGCGAGCCGGGCGCTGATGAGCTTCAGCGACTTCGTCCGGTTCGCCGGCTGGTGGCTGATGCCGCTCCTCCTCCTCTCGACACCGTTCCTGCTGATCCGGGCCTACCGAACGTCGGCCGGCAAGGCGCTGATGGACCGCCTCGTTCTGATGATGCCCGTCTTCGGCCTGCTTTGCCGGAAGCTCGACACCTCCCGATTCGCCCGGACAATGTCCGTTCTGCTCGACGCCGGCCTCGACTTCCCCAGTACGATCGAACTCACCGCGAACGTGGTCGTGATGACGCCGATCAAGAACGCCGTCCGCTCGGCGAAGGACCGTGTGATGGCTGGCCGCGAGCTGAGCGAGACCCTCGATCGGACCGGCCAGTTCTCGCCTGACGTCATCGCGGTGATCGCCACCGGCGAGGAGACCGGAAAGCTCCCGGAAACCCTCGAGCATCTCGCCGATGAGTACGACGAGCAGATCGCCGCGATGGTCAAGAACCTCGGCCATCTTCTCCAACCACTGGTCACTTTCGTGCTCGGCGCCATTGTCCTGTTCGTCATTCTGGCCGTGCTGATGCCGATCATCCAGTTGATCAGCAGCCTGGCCAGCGGCGGACTCTGATTCACGAGCACGCTCAGGGTGTCCGATCCGTTCCGACTGGCAAACCCGCCCTCTCGAACGGGCGGGGATCACGGGTTACGTGGATGAGGATGGCCCGGCTCGCCCTGGCCGAGGCCCGACCCCTCACGGCCCGGCCATCGTCACTTCCGGTTCGGCCGACGACTCATCGGCCGTTGCGGGGCGATCCCTCCCGGCCAGGGAAAGGACCGCATAAACCAGCGCCGCGATGATCAGCGCGGTGACCGGCGAGGCGATAGCCGGCGGTGCGACTCGATCGAGGACCAGCCTCAAGGCGATCCCAGCAACCCAGGCAATCAGCCCCGGCGGGTTCCATCCGATCCGGACACCCGCCCACTGGCCCCGCGAGACGAGGAAGTCACCGACCATCGCGCCGACCATCGGCGCGAAGACCAGCCCCATCATGTGGTCGACCGCCTCGATCCGTCCCGGCCAGCTCGTCGCGATCAGGACGAACGCGATCGTGGAACCGATCCAGGTCCACTGAATTCGACGAACGCCCGGCCATCGGCCGTGCAACTTCCGGATGAAGACATACGCCGAGAAGCACGCCGGCGCCAGCGCCGCCAGGCCGAGAAGAATCAGGATCACCGCCGCCGGCGCGCCGCCGATCCCGTTGGCGATCGCCCACCGAACCGAGTTCACCGGCGCCGCTGCGGCGGTGGCGGCGCCGACCTCGTGCGCCGCGTGCAGCCGGCCCAGAGCGCCTGAGACCACAAGAAGCGCCATGATCGCCGTCCAGGTCCCGGCCGCGACGATCCCAAGCAATCCCCCGACCACCACGTCCCGCCGTCGGGCTGCGGTGGCGCCCCAGTCCACGGCGAACAGACTCGCCATCGCGAAGAAGCCGGTGAAGACCGGGAAGGCCGAGACGTGCGGCCCGTAAGGGCGGGCGACCTTCCCACCGAAGGCCTCGCCGCTGGCGAACGAGCCGACCCCCGGTAACAACCAGGCCGCGGCGATCGTCAGGAGGACCAGGGCGACGGGCGCATAAATCTTCATCAGGGCCCCGATCACTCCCGCGAGCCGAAGCAGGGCGGCCATGCCCGTGATGAAGATCCAGAAGAGCGCGACGCCCATCACGACCGGTCCGCGAACCACCTGCGTCCCGATCCTCGCGTTGGCGAGAACGCTGGCCGGCAGCATTCCCCCCGAGATGAGCCCGAGCAGCGTCGCCTGCACCGCGTAGTCGATGGCGACCGCGAACCAGAGGATCTCGGCCACAGCCACGACTATCCCGGTCAGCCACTCCGATCCGAGAGTCCCAAACGTCGACGCGGCGACCACTCCCAATCGGCGCCCGGTCCGGAATCCTCGGATGGCCATCGGCAGATAGAACAGACCAAAGCACGCTACCGCCGCGACGACGGCCGACCCGGCCAGCCCGACCAGCCCGCCCCCCTCGATATCGTGCGACCAGAGCGGGTCGAAGAACGGACCCCAGACAAAAAGCGCCAGGTAGGCGGGACCGATCGTCAGATACCAGGCCCGCCTCGGCGCGGGCGCAGACTCCCGCTCCGCGCGGAGGCCCCGCGGCCAGGCGATCTCTGAGGAACCGCTCTCTCTCTCTGTTCCAACCAAGGCTCAGGAGGAATCCGTTGCGAGGATGACAAAAGCGGCCCGACCGGTCCACCCGATCGGGCCGAGGTATCGCCACGTTGCGAAGTCTCAATATTCGGCCGGTCCGACCACGCCGCCGACCATCATCTCGGCTTCCTCATGCTTGTCGATCAGCTCCTGCGCCCGGTAGCCGCCCCTCGACTTGAAGTAGAGGATCAGCAGGAGATAGATCGTCGCCATCGTCGCCGGGACGAGCGAGGTCAGCTTCAGCGCCATCCGGCTGCCGTGAAGGCGGGCCTCGGTCACCAGTTCCTTATCCTTCTCGGCCGAGCCCTGGACCGAGTGCCACCAATCGACCAGCTTCTGCTGGTTGGCGACGGCCTCGGGCTTCGCGTCCTTCTCGGACTGGAGCACCTTCAGGGCCCGCTCGGCCTCCTGCCCGTTATCTTCCAGCACGCCGACCTTCGAGCCGTCGAGCCCGACCGTCCGGAAGCCGAGGAACTGGTTCTCCTCGGGGGCCTTGTACCGTTCGAAGACGGCGGGGTCGCGGCCCTTGAGGTTCTCCGAGGAGTAATGGTCCTGCTCGAAGCCGATCCCCGGACCGCCGAGCAATCCGGCGGAAAGCATCCCGACGCCCCCCACCGCGCCGATGGTGATCGCCCCACCGCGCGGAAATTGCTCGGAGACAACCGCGAGCATCGTCGGCCAGAAAAACGTCTTGCCGCAGGCGTAAACCGTCGCGGCGACGACGCAGAAGAGGATCGAGGTCGCATTCCCCAGCAGCGTCAGCCCGGCCGTCCCGAGCAGGGCACTGACGAAGAGCAGCCCGAGCGGCGACGTCTTCTCGACGATCGGACCCGCGAAGAACCGTAGGATGAACATCAGACTCGACGTGTAGACGAGCAACATCAGGCCGTACTGCTTGTTCGCCATGATCGAGCCGGTGATCTTGCCGATCCACGAGTCGGTCCCCAGCTCGACGTACCCGACCAGCGCGTGCGTGATCAGCAGGACGGCCAGCAGGAGCGGGCCCACGTGGAATCCGGTCGCATACGAGATCCCAAGCCAGATCACGCCGGCGAGGATGACCGAGGCGATGGTCGGCAGATGCAGATCGTTGTTGAAGAACAGGCCGAGCAGCACACAGATCACTGCCGCGCCCAGCATTCCCAGCTCCCGGAGCATGTTCCGGTACGAGACGCCTTTCTGGCTCGCCTCGGACCTCGGGAAGTGCTGGCCGAGCATCATCAGGCCGTACAGGGCCACCGGAACCAGAAACAACGAGATCTGGTACTGCCAGGCGACCGCCTTTTCAAACGGCTTCCAGCCGAAGAGATCCTCGCCGATGAAGATGGTCGAGAGCAGCCCGCCAACCACCAGTCCGGCGGGCCATCCGGCATGGAGGATATTCAAATAATGTGTCTTGTTCCGGGGGAAAAGCGTGGCGACCAGTGGGTTGACGACCGCCTCGGCGATCCCGTTACCGACCGCGAAGAGAAACATTCCCCAGAACAGGCACTGGAAGGCGGCCGGTTTCCCGCCCGCGGCGAACGCCGGCCCCGTCGCCAGCGTCAGGGCGGCTGAGACCACGTGCATCGCGAACGCCGTGACCATCAGCTTCCCGTACCCAATCCTGTCGGCGATCAGGGCGCTGATCAGGATGATGATGCCAAAGCCGGTCAGCCCGCCGCCGGTGATGGCCCCCAGTTCGGTCTGGGTGAATCCGTATTGCTCGGCCCACTGCGTCAAGATGCCCGCCCGGATCGAGAAACCGACGCCGGAGGCGAGGATCGCCATGAATCCGGCGGCGAGCAGTCGCCTGGCGTTCGGTGCGAGGGCTTCGTCGGTGCTCATTCCGGGTCCTCTGTCGGGGCGTCCGGTCAGGACGTTGGCGTCGCGATGGGTTGGAATTCCGCTCCCGTCGGCAGAGTCGAGATCGCGAGCACTCGCTCAGGCCGGTACGACCACGTCCGGCGCGGGGGCGACCTCATCCGGCAATCGACGGGCTAGGCAATCTGTTGGTGATGTTTTTTAATAACCGAGTTGCGGGCAGATTGCCAGGGGGCACCCATGATCGATCGTCGGTGATCGGGCCGGTCGGAAGGAGCTGCTCGACCAGATCACGGAGGCTTCCACTTGCGTCGGCTCTTCCTCTACGCCTGGGCCGCCCCGACGACGATGGTCGGCCTGATCGCTGGTGCCCTGACGCTCGCCACTGGCGGACGCGTGCAGGTCCGCGCCGGGGCGCTGGAGTTCCACGGCGGGTTCTCGCGATGGCTCGGCCGTTGGTGGGGCTTCTCGGCGATGACTCTCGGCCACGTGATCGTCGGCCTGGATGAATGGGCCCTCGACCTCTGCCGCGACCACGAGCAGGCCCACGTCCGCCAGGTCGAGCGGTGGGGCGGGCTCTTTATCCCAGCCTACCTGGCGGCGAGCCTCTTGGCGTGGTGGCGGGGCGACCACTACTATTTCGACAACCGATTCGAGCGCGACGCCCGCCGCGCCTGCGGCGAGGGCGATTGAATCCCACCCCGGCCGCGCTTCCTCCCCTGTCCACCAGGAGCCCCGATGCACCAGGTCGCCCACGTCGAAAGCCACTTTACCGCCAGCGAGCTTGTCCGCGATATCGTGATCGGCATGGCTGATGGCCTGACCGTCCCGTTCGCCCTCGCGGCGGGGCTCTCGGGCTCAAACATCGCCACGTCGGTCGTCGTCACCGCCGGCCTGGCCGAGGTTGCCGCCGGATCGATCGCGATGGGGCTCGGCGGCTATCTCGCCGCCCGAAGCGACGCCGAGCACTACGAAAACGAGAAGCGACGCGAGGAGATCGAGGTCGTCGAATTGCCGCACGTCGAGCGCGACGAGGTCTCCGTCGTCTTCCGGGAGTACGGACTCACCGAAGCCGAAATCGAACCCATCCTCTCGGCGTTCGAGAAGAATCATCCCGCCTGGGTCGACTTCATGATGCGGTTCGAGCTCGGCCTGGAGGAGCCCGACCCGCGCCGGGCGCTAAACAGTGGGCTGACAATCGCCGGCGCCTACGTCGCGGGCGGAATGATCCCTCTGGCGCCCTACATGTTCGTCACCGACGCCCACAATGGGCTCCTGATCTCGGTCGGCGTGACGCTTGTAGCGCTCGCGATCTTCGGCTACATCAAGGGGCGATTCACGGGAGTCCAGCCGTTCCGAAGCTCGCTGCACACGACCGTGATCGGCGGCCTGGCCGCGACGGCGGCGTTCGTCATCGCCCGGATGTTCTCCGAGCGATGACGGGCCGGATTTCCGCAACCAGGATCAGCCGCCGCCCAGCAGGCTCCCGAGGACGCCCGGCGGCTTGGTCCCGGGCACGATCACACGGTCGCCCGGCACAAGCTGATAATTCGTCAGCGTATCGCCCCGGTCGCGGATGCCGAACCAGTCGACCTTGAGGATGATGTCCGGCCCGCCGTGCGGGTGCGGACGCGCCACATACATCTTATCTGGCAGGCTGTTTGACCTCAAACCGGCCTGGAGCACGGCGTCCAGTACCGTCTCGTTCCCCGTGCTCTTGAACCGGCCCTGATTCCCGACCGCCCCCATCACGTAATAAAACTTGCTCTGGTTATTCGCCAGCCGGATGGAGACTTCATATTTCCGGTCGGCGGGGAGTGGTTCGGCGTTGTCAGGCCGCTTTGTCTCGTTGAGATGCTGGGCGATCCGCTCCTCGGCGTCGGAAAGGGTCAGACCGGCGACGAATACGTCCCCAACAAATCCCAGGTCCACGAATCCGTCCGGCTGAACGACGAACGTCGACGGCATCCCGTCGGGCAGGGGGGGACGGATGGCAATCTCCAGCTCGTCGGGCGGCTCGATCACGTAGGGAGGGAACGGCGCCTTGTGCAGCTCGCGGGGCTGATTGGGGTCGATCACGCCAAGCTGAGGGATCTTGTTCGCCTCGTGCTTCTTCGTGAGGGCCGAGCATCCGGAGACCGCGATCAGTGAGCCGAGTACCGCGATCGGGCCCGCTCGCCGCCCGAGGGTTTTGAGCGTTGTTGACATCCTGGTCATACCGCCTCTCCATCTCCTTGCGAGGGGTGGCCCGACGAACGAGTCCGGGGGTCGATCGCGGGTGAGTGGAAGCCAGGCGGGCGAACTCGGGATCGTTCGCCGACCTGTTTACCCGATAAATTCCGGGGTGTCAACGTAAACCGCCTGTTTTCGTCGACTTCGGCCGATCGGCGCGATGATGCTTCGTAGGCTTGGCCTAACCAACGTTTCGGAACTCCGCCGGGCCCCGCTTGAGCGAATCTGCCCATTGACCGAATTCGATCGGTCGGTTAGCTTCCACGGCCAGGGAGGATTCCCCGGACCTCGACCGACGATCCGGGCCGCGAGTGGAAACGCCGAAGGAGGCCATCATGGAAGATATCGCCACGGCCGTTCACCAGTTCATCCTGCGCGAGTTTCTTCCCGGCGAGGACCCCGACGAACTCACGGCTTCCACTCCGCTGATCACCGGCGGCATCCTCGACTCGATCCGCACCCTGAAGCTGGTCGTCTTCCTCGAAGAGAAGTTCGGGATCAACATCGAGGCGCACGAGGCCGGCGTCGAACATCTCGACTCGATCGGCCAGATCGCCGACCTGATCGATTCCAAGAAGCAGGCCGCCTGAGTTTTCCGTCCGAGAAATCGTTGAGAAACAGCCCGGCCCGCAGGGATCGGACCATCTCAGCGTTTCGCAAGGACGGCGAGGAGTCGCTCCCGAAGTCGCCGTCCCGACCCCAGCCCAGCCCGGCGATCGTCGTGTCACCACGGCGATTGTCCGAATCCGTCATTTGTAGCCGGCCCCAGCCGGCGATCCGGGCCGCTCCGCACCCATCGCATTTCCCGCAAAATACCCGCCCGCCACCGGCGAATCACTCCCCGCGGGGCGATTGTCCGTCGCCATCGGCCTGGATAACCTGGCGAGTAGGTCTCCGAACAACCGGCGATCCACCAAAACGCGATCCTCCACGAAATGCCCACATTCGTCGGTATCGACCTGGGGACGACCAATTCGGCCGTGGCGCATCGAGACGCCTACGGCCGTCCGTCGATCATCGCCAACCGCGAGGGGCAGAATATCACGCCCTCGGTCGTCTACTTCGGGACCGATCCGCCCGCCGTCGGCCAGGAGGCCCGCGAATGGGCCCGGCTCGGCAACGACGAGATCGCCAGCTTCTTCAAGCCCCACATGGGCAATCCGCAGTTCCGGCTCCAGTTCCACGGTCGATCGTACTCCGCAACCGACCTCGCCACGATCGTCCTCAAACGCCTGAAAAAGGACGCTGAATCCCGGCTCGGCGACTCGATCGATCGCGCGGTGATCACCGTCCCCGCCTACTTCGCCGATCCCCAGCGCACGGCGACGATCGAGGCCGGGACTGCGGCCGGTTTCCGCGTCCTTCGGATCATCAACGAGCCGACCGCCGCCGCGCTCGCCTACGGCATCCAGAAATCGGGCGTCGAGGAGACCGTCCTGATCTACGACCTTGGCGGCGGAACCTTCGACGTCACCGTCGCCCGCGTTGCCCCCGACGCCATTCAAATCCTCTCGACAGCCGGCGACCACGACCTCGGCGGCAAGAACTGGGACGACCGGATCGCCACCTTCCTCGCCGAGCGATTCGCCGCCGAGACCGGCCTTGACCCGCTCGACGACCCCCTGATGCTCAACGAGGTCCTCCTCCGGAGCGAACAGGCCAAGTGGACCCTCTCCGAACGCTCGACCGCCCGGATCACCTTGCAGCTTGGAACCGAGCGAAGGACGATCGAACTATCGAGATCCGAGTTCGAGTCAATGACCTTCCCGCTGATGGAGCGTACCCGAAGGCTCACCGAGGAAGCCCTCGCCGAGGCCAGCTTGAA
Organism: Planctomycetales bacterium; assembly: GCA_027451455.1. Taxonomy (GTDB): domain Bacteria; phylum Planctomycetota; class Planctomycetia; order Isosphaerales; family Isosphaeraceae; genus JAKAUH01. Next base: position 11,378 of record DAIDJI010000085.1, read on the forward strand.
CTGGTCGAAGCTCGACGGCGTCCTGCTCGTCGGCGGCTCGACCCGGATGCCGATGGTCCGCTCCTACGTCTCGGAGATGTCGGGCAAACCGCCCCGCGCGGGGGTGAACGTCGATGAGGTCGTCGCCCTCGGCGCCGCGATCCAGGCGTCCATTGAGGTCGGCGAACCGATCGGCGACGCCGTCCCGCGGTTCACACTCGCCGGATCGAAGCCCGCGGCTCCCGCAGCCCCGGCGCGACGGGTCGTCGACGTGATGTCGCACAGCCTCGGCACGGTCGCCGTTAGCCCCGACGGCACTTCTTACGTGAACGACATCGTGATCCGCCGGAACGTCCCGATCCCGGCCGACGACGCCCGGACGTATCTGCACGCGACCCACGGTGGGGCCAACGATCGGCTGGAAGTCTATGTGACCCAGGGCGAGAGCCGGGCGCCGATCGATTGCCACATCCTCGGCAAATATGTTTTCCGGGGAATCGAGCCGACAGCCGGCGAGGTCTCGGTCGAGGTGCGTCTCTCTTACGATGCCAACGGCGTCGTCCACGTCCGGGCCCACCAGTGCGAGACGGGGCGCGAGCTGCCGATGACCGTCGAGCCGGTTCCCAACGACCTTTCGTGGCTCGCCGGCCCACCGGTCCTGGCGTCGGAATCGGCCCCCGACCCGGAGCCCGAGCGTATTCGCGTCTTTCTCCTCATGGATGCCTCGTCGAGCATGACGGGCCCACCGATGGAAGAGGCCCAATCGGCCGCCAGCGAGTTCCTTGCCCGATGCGACTTCAGCACCACCGAGGTCGGCCTGATCTCGTTCTCCACGTCGG
>DAIDJI010000086.1 GCA_027451455.1 Planctomycetales bacterium
CGGTGCCGGCCTCGCGAGCCACTCGGGTGACTTCCGAGGCGAACGAGCGAAGCTGGTCCACCATCGTGTTGATGGTGTTCTTGAGCTCGAGGATCTCGCCCTTCACGTCGACGGTGATCTTCTTTGAGAGGTCGCCGTTGGCGACCGCGGTGGTCACCTCGGCGATGTTGCGCACCTGGGCCGTCAGGTTTCCGGCCATTGAGTTGACGCTATCGGTGAGGTCCTTCCAGGTTCCGGCAACACCCCGGACGTCGGCCTGTCCGCCGAGTTTCCCCTCGGTGCCGACCTCACGCGCCACTCGGGTGACTTCCGAGGCGAACGAACTGAGCTGCTCGACCATCGTGTTGATGGTCGTCGCGGTGCGGAGGAATTCGCCCTGAAGGGGTCGGCCGTCGATCTCCAGGGCCATCGTCTGCGAGAGATCGCCCTGAGCGACGGCGCCGATCACCCGCGCCGTCTCGCTCGTGGGGTGGACCAGGTCGCCGATCAGCGCGTTGACGGAAGCCAGTGAATCTCCCCACGATCCGCTCACCGTTCCGAGCGTGGCGCGCTGGTGGATCTTTCCCTCCTTGCCGACAACTCGACTGATCCGCTCGAGCTCCCGGGCCATTTGCTCGTTCAGTTCGATGACGTCGTTAAAGGTGTCGGCGACCTTGCCGGCAACCCCGGTCCAGTCGATGGGGAGGCGGACCGAGAAGTCCCCTCGTTTGAGAGCGGTGAGGGCCGTTAGCAGGGCCGTCATGTCGATCGCCTGGGTGACTGGTTCGGCTACGGCCGGCATCTTGCACCTCCAGAATGCCGATCCTGTGCAACAGGGGAAGTTCGGTCGCCTCCGGTTCCGATGGACCTCGGGGCGTTGACCTCTCGGATCGAGCACATCCTCGCGCCGCCCGGGGCGTCCTGTTCTCGGACGTCTATTTCCCGCCGATGCGGGTCGCCGGTCTGCGATTTGTCTCAGGATACTTGCCTCACTGAGCATAAGTCAATCAGCTCCCGTACCGTCAACGCTCACTGCGTCCCGGCTGCGGTGCGGATCGATCGGCTAGATCCGTGAGTTCTCCGGACGGTTCTTGTCGAGAATCGCCAACAGGATGACCAGGAAGGCGATGAAGCGGACCCAGTAGAGGTGCTGGAGCCGGTCGCCGTGGGTGTTCAATAGGGCCATGGCAATCCGGGTGCTTGCCATGAGGAACATCGCCAGGGCGAACAGGGCGAAGAGCCGATCTTGGGTCTTTCTCCAGAAACGGAGGAAGAACAGACCGGCCACCCCGAAGCCCATGGCGAGCGCCCCGCCCATGATTGGCCTCAAGGACTGGTTCAGCTCTTCGATCACGCATCCCCTCCTCGCCACAAGGCCGCCCAGCTCACACCGCGCAGTCGTTGTACCGATCATCCAACGTCCCAGATCAAACCGACCAGCAGGAGGACCACGCCGATCAAGGCAATTGGGGTCCGGAGAAGGACCAGATCGATCTGCGGAACAAGGATCAGGTCGAAGAACAGCATCGCGTTCTCCAGCCCCAAGGACAGAAAGAATAGACTGCACCAGAGGAGGAGCCGGGCTCCCTCGCGTCGGAAGCCGCGGAAGAGAAGCATGCTGCACGATAGGGCGGTCCCGGAGCAGAGCAGATAGACAGTGCCTTCCATCTCAGTCCTTCCTCCGGAAGCGGAAAGCGTCGGCAAAAGCCCGGAGCGGGTCCCTCGCACGCTCGTAGACCAATTTAATCATGGTGACCGGCCGTTCCCGGTAGACCTGGAGCAGGCGGCTAACCATCCCGTCGAGTTCCGGGCTCCCCGCGCCGTATCGGCAGGCGACGTTCGGTCCTCGCGCGGTCATCGACAAAAGGCCCCGGGCGGACATCGCCGCCAGATGGGCCCGGACCCGCTGCGGCTCGGCCTGGACCTCGTGGGCCAGGGAGGCGATATCCCATTCCCTTTTCGGGGCCTCGGAGAGAACGCGCAGAATCTCGAGCTGGTCAATCGTCTCGACGTAGTCGTGCATGAACCGCGAGACATCTTCCGGGATCGGCTCCACTCTGTCTCCCTCATCGACCCTCGCCGGAGGATCCACCTCCAGGGCTAGTGAAACGCATTCATCCGCTCCGGGCGCCGACCCATGCTGGCCCGGTCCCCACGCCTCTCCAAGGCCGGCAATGGGGCCACTCCGGCGACAAGTCGTCTCCGATCCGAGGGCGGAGAGCGGGCACGTCCGACGTTCCGGGCCGCGCGGCTGAATCCGGCCGAGATTCGCTTCCGCGCATCACCGTCCTCAGTCCGGGGAGACGTTCCGCCAGCACGGACCGGCCGGGCGTCTCGAAGTGCTGGCGGGACAATACGCTCCTAGACTAACCGCCTGGTCCTGTCAGGTCGAGATTCTGGACCAAAAACCCCAGAAGACGATGATACCCATATGTGGTTGTAAGTTAATTTAATAGACATTCAAGAGATCGTGGATCGGCGCCTCGAGCGGCGATATCGACCGCAAGAACCCCGAGGCATTTTGGTTCATCGTCCAGAAATACGGACTTCCGCTACGATGCTACATCGCCAGCCTCGTGCATCCTCGCTAACGTCGACGACCGTCCTCAGGAGGTCCTTCCCTCGGCCTACCGGCAACTTGAAACGTTCTGCTGCGGTGTGGATTGGGGGGCCTGTCTATGGGAAATTGCCCGAAACAGGCTGCACCACCACAACCGGGTGCGGACCGTTAGCATTGGGCACTGGCGGCGTTCCGTCGCGCGGTGGCCCGGAGCCTCGAGCATGACCTGGAATAGGCCGCCTCTGGCCATTCGGCCCAGGCGATCGAGGTTTTGCCCCGCTACATCGCGAGGCTTCCCGAAAAGCGGCGCCGGTTTGTCCGGGCCAGGTTCGACGGTCCCCCCGACCGACCGGTCGGTCTGGCCGGACCAGCACCGATGACTCCAGGAAAACCTCGAAGTTCTCTACCGGGCCTTCGAGCTGCGGATCAAGGCGCTCACGGTCGATCTAAACGCCGTGGAGTGGTTGCGGAAACGGTGGACCGGGGAACGTCGGTATCATCGACCAGAACCAGCGCAAGGGGCGGTTCCACATGGCCAATCCGGATCGTTGCATCCGTGACCGGGTTCGGGGTGGAACGTTGATCTCGCCAAAGATCTGGTGGACCCTCGGTATCATGGCCGGCCGCGAGGTCGTCAGCTTCGACCAGAATGGATCGACTCCCGGCGATCGGTCGCGGTGCTGACGACCGGAACTCCTCCTGGCGCGTGGTCGGCCCGCTTACGGCCGCTCGCAATACCCCTTCGCGATCTTCTCGGCGATCAGCTTGTCGGCATGCTCGCTGGCCAGGTCGTCGGTTGCGAACTCCTTCGTCTTTGACTGCTCCGCAGCGCCGATCCGGCCGTATCGGACCTTTACCGATCGGCCAACGCGCGTCACCTCCCAGAATTTGTTCGACGACCCTTGCACCATCTCGAACCGCCGAGGTGTCCCCGGGGGCGATTCCGCGGCAGTCGCGGATCTCAAACTCGGATTTAGAGCGACGTCCACGCGAACGCCGACATACGAGGGGAACCGCGGCACGCCCGCCTCGGAGAGTTCCTGGTATCGAAAGGTGATTGCCGACCCAATCGGTGGCGGCGCTCCGCGCTCGGCATCAGAGAATCCGGTCCCGACCGAGAACCGCGTCCCGTCGGGCAACTCGACCAGCAGGGCACCAAGCCGTCCCTTGTGCCGGCCAGCCCCCGGCAGGTGTTCGATGACCCGCGCCTCGGCATCGCGGAAGCTCTTAACCTTCAACAGGGTGATCGACCGTCCGACCTCGTACCGAGACCCCGGCTGTCGGAGCATCAGCCCCTCGCCGCCAAGCGACTCCACCCGGGCCAGCTCGGCCCGAAGTTGGTCCAGCCCTTCGCAGACGGCGTGCTCGTGCGCCGTGAGATACGGCGGACGATGACGCTCCACATGTTCTCGGATCGAAGCCAGCCGCTCCTCGAACGGTGCGTCCAGTCCCGGCGCGTCAAACGCGACGTAGCGTACCTCCCTCCACAGCTCGTTCTTATCCTGGCGGCGAACGATCCCAACAGTGCGCTGGAACGCCTTGCGGCCGATCCAGAGCTCCCCGTCGATCGGCGTCTCCGGGAGCCCTTCGAGGAACCAGTCGGGGGCGTGGAAACGATTGCCCAGCCGGGAGATCAGCGATTGGCCGTCCCAGTAGGCGCGGACGCCGTCGAGCTTCTCGCTCATCCACCATCCGGCGAGGTCCTGGGCGTTGTCCCACCGCTCGGCCAGAAGCAGGGGGGGGCCGGCCTTCTCAGGCTCGTCACCCTCTGCTCCCTCGGCAGCCGTTCGGTCCGGCGTGGGGATATCGGAGCCAATCCGGGCATCCTCGGCGGCGTCGCCGCGTAGCTTCCGCAGGTGCTTGCAGGTCCGCCGCTCGATCGTGACCGACTGGTTGCGCCAGGCCGGGCACGAGCACGAATAGACCCCGCCCACGTTCTTCAACACGTACGGCCGGGCCCCCGAGCCCTTCATCTCGACAAATTCGCCGTCTTGCAGGTCGGCCATCGCGAATCCTCCGGAATCCCGCGCCTTCCGGGCCCTGTTCCTATGCGTGTACGTCTTATCATGTTCAGACAGGCGGGTCCAGGCGAGGGTGTCCCGATGGCCGGGAAATGTTTCCCAAAGCTCCAGCCGATGATCGGCGAGGAGATGGGGCGACGGGGGGCGGTCCGACCATGACCGGCTGCTTCACCAAATTGCCGCGGCGGACGCCCCTGGATTGATCCATGGGGAGGAGCCACGCCCCTGAATGATGATAAAAATGAACGTTCGTGGAAACGACAGTCCCCGGTCGGATACACTCGGGCCGTCGGAACCGACCTTGGGCAAGGCGGACGCCCGGTTGGAGGGATAGGCCCTCCGTAGAAGGTCGGCCTACAGGATGACGGCGAGAAGACCCTTAGACACTCCTTCGGGAGCCCCGGTTTGGGTCCCAAGCCAGCCCGGTCGCGAGGCCGGGTACAGGTCGCAAGATGGATCGCCGTAAGCCGGCCTGGACTGGACGACGGGCGTCATGGATGTCGCTACTCCAAACGCCGATCCGGAAAGCCCCGCCCTTCAGGGCTGGGGTCGCTTACAATCGATCGACTCTTCACGTTGGTCCGCGAGGATCTCAGCGATCGCGAGGCCGCCTATCGAGTCGGGTCGATTCCCCGATCAGTCTTCGGAGACTCCCAGGCGGCGCCCGACCTCCTCGATCAGCGCGGCCTCGTCCGGGAATCGGCCGCTCTGGAGCTTGGAATACAGCCGGGTGCCGCCGACGGTCAACTCGAAGCAGCCCCCCTTCGAAGGGATCATTGTGTACCGGCTAATCGCCCGCTTGTAGCGGGGCAGGAGCTTGGCCGTCAGACTGACAGCCTGGGGCTCGTAGTTTCAGAGGGCGCAGTATTCGAGCACGACTTCCACAAGCTTCTCCTTCCTCGCGGCGGTTGGATCGGGTCGATGAACTTTGCAGACCGATCATAACCCGCCGTGGGGACGGAGTCGAACCGTCTCCCAACCGAACGTCGGACGAGGTCCTTCGATACAGATCGATCAGGATGTCGGACTTTCCTCCGGCCTGGTCCTTTGGGAAGACTCGGGTGGTGCGGGTGGTCCCTCGCCTCCGGGATGGTCCTCGGTCCCGGCCTCGGGGAGGCCCTTCGGCAGGGCCCAGGACGGACGGAATCGCCTGTCCATCAGGCGATCGATGTCGTGGAAGGTGACGGATCCATCCCCATCGGTGTCGGCCTCGTGGACCATCCGGGCGACCTCATCGGCCGTGACCCGTCCGTCTCGGTCCGTATCGGCTGCGACGACGACATGGAAGCCCGACGACCAGATCCCACGAGGGGGGCCTACATTCGGCGGTTGGTGGGGAGGTCCTTGAGCTTGGGAACCACGCGCGGGCCCGTATCCATTCTGCGGGACCGGACTCTCTCCGACCATCCACGCAGTCTCCCTGTGCTGGATATATCCAGCCGCGAGGAGCATCCCCGAGGCGACAGCCCCGAAGGCTAGATTGCCGACGAACGATGTCGAGGGAGACGATTTCCTCCGCCCGAACGCGTAGATCCCGGCAACAACGGCCGCGATCGCCACGTCGAGGAGGATCGCCGCGATCAACTCCTCGGGTGTCCGGCCGAGCACGGCATCCGCGATCGATTTGAGGAACCTCATGAGATTTCAGACCCTCCAGGCCAACGATCGGTTGAAAGCCGGTCTCTCAAAGATTCGGCTGTCTCTAGCTAAAGATGCGGAACTCGGGCGAGGTCAATGCGGTCGATCCAGCGCATGACGGGGCCTTTCGAGATGAAGCGACGTCCCGCGGGTCCACACCGCGACCGTCGACGTCCCCATGGGGAAGAGATGCGACATCCCGAGCAATCCGGCGCCCGCCCCGATGTATTTTTTCGGAGGAGCCTGGTCGGCCCCGCTCTTGCGAACTCGTCGACACCGTTCATCTCGCGCCCGGGAATGCCTTTTCCTCGGCCGGGCCGTCGCTTAGAATAACTACCCCACCGGGCCGCGTCGGCCTCGCGGCGCCCGGGGCAGAGTTAGCCCCTGAACCCGAGGACCGAACAGGAGCCCCGAGATGACCGTCCGGACCGATCAGAGCCCCGCGATCAAGTCGCCCAAGCATGACCTCGACGAGCTCTGTATCAACACGATCCGCACCCTCTCCATGGATGCTGTCCAGGCGGCGAACTCCGGGCATCCCGGCACGCCGATGGCGCTGGCACCGGTCGGGTACTACCTCTGGCAGTATCTTCTGAGATTTGACCCCGAAGACCCGATCTGGCCCAATCGCGACCGCTTCGTCCTCTCGGCTGGCCATGCCTCGATGCTGCTCTATTCGCTTTTGCACCTGGCTGGCGTCAAGTCCGTCAGCAAGGAGTATGAGCCCCTCGGCGAGCCCTCCGTGCCGCTCGACGCGATCAAGGCCTTCCGCCAGTTGCACAGCCGGTGCCCAGGCCACCCCGAATACCGATGGACCTCCGGCGTCGAGACGACCACCGGCCCACTCGGCCAGGGCCTGGCGAACAGCGTCGGCATGGCGGTGGCTTCCCAGTGGATGGCCACCTACTTCAACAAGCCCGGTTTCGAGGACCTGATCGACTTCAACGTTTATTCGATCTGCGGCGACGGCTGCATGATGGAAGGTGTCTCCTCCGAGGCTGCCTCGCTCGCCGCCCACTGGAAGCTCTCCAACCTCTGCTGGATCTACGACAACAACCACATCACCATCGAGGGAAACACCTCGCTAGCTTTCACCGAGGATGTTGCCACCCGGTTCCTCGGCTACGGCTGGAACGTCACCCGGGTCGGCGATGCCAACGACCTCGGGCTGCTCGAGCGCGCCCTGACCTCCTTCCGCGACGAGAAGGACCGGCCGACGCTCATCATCGTCGACAGCCACATCGGATGGGGCTCCCCCAACAAGCAGGACTCTCACTCCGCGCACGGCGAGCCACTCGGTGAGGAAGAAGTCCGGCTGACCAAGCTGGCCTACGGATGGCCTGAGGACGCCAAGTTCCTCGTTCCGGACGGTGTCTACGAGCACTTCCGCGAGGGCGTCGGCGCTCGTGGCAAGAAGCTGCGCGACGCCTGGTTCGACCGCCTCAGGGAGTATCGAGCGAAGTATCCCGAACTTGCCGACCAGCTCGACCGGATGCAGCACCGCCGACTTCCCGAGAACTGGGACGCCGGTCTGCCGACCTACCCGGCCAATCCCAAGGGGATCGCGACCCGGAACTCGTCGGGGCAGGTTCTTAACGCCTTTGCGAAGAACATCCCCTGGCTGATCGGCGGTGCCGCCGACCTGGCCCCATCGACCAAGACCCGGCTGACCTTCGAGGGCGCCGGCGATTTCGAGGCGGACAACTACGGCGGACGGAACTTCCACTTCGGCGTCCGCGAGCACGCGATGGGGGCCATCCTCAACGGGATGGCAACGGTGAAGGTCCGGCCGTACGGCTCCGGCTTCCTGATCTTCAGCGACTACGGACGGCCCGCGATCCGGCTCGCCGCTCTGATGGAACTGCCGGTCATCTACGTGTTCACCCACGACTCAATCGGCGTTGGCGAGGACGGCCCGACCCACCAGCCAGTCGAGCAACTCCCCTCGCTTCGCGCGATCCCCGGTCTGATCGTGCTCCGGCCGGCCGACGCCAACGAGGTCATCGAGGCGTGGAAGGTGATTTTGCAGCTCCACCACCAGCCGGCCGTCCTTGTACTGACCCGCCAGGACCTGCCTACACTCGATCGGACGAAGTACGCGCCGGCCTCGGGCCTGGCTCGGGGCGCCTACGTGCTGGCCGATGCCCCCGGTGGCAAACCGGAGGTTCTTCTGCTGGCGACTGGAAGCGAGGTTTCGCTCTGCGTCGAGGCTCACGAGCGGCTCGTCGCCGAGGGGATCCAGTCGCGGGTGGTGAGCATGCCCTCCTGGGAACTCTTCGACGACCAGGACGATGCCTACCGCGACTCCGTCCTTCCTCCAGACGTCACGGCGCGGGTCTCGGTCGAGCAGGCATCGGTCTTCGGCTGGGGGCGCTACGTCGGCTCATCGGGGAAGAGTATCGGCATGCGATCATTCGGCGCCTCGGCTCCGTTGAAGGATCTCCAGCGCGAGTTCGGCTTCACGGTCGACCGGGTCGTCGCCGAGGCGAAGGCCCAGCTCGACCGTTGATTTACGGTAAATCGAGCACGGCCGGGGACCCGAAGAAGGTTCCCGGCCGTTCTTTCTTCAGGCGATCGCGGGCCGGAGGGTCTCGGCACACCACGAGTCGAACGTGGTCGGGGTCGTCGAGTCCGGCGTCCGGGGCTGGGCGTCGTGCAGCCCTCCCGCCATCGCTCGGAACAGGTCGATCAGTTCCCGGATGTAGACCTCGCTTGCCCCGAAGCCGAGCAGCACGGCCCGAAAGCCCTCCTCCGAGAGCTCTTGATACCGGATCGGACGCCCGAGCACCCGGGTCATCACATCGGCCATCTGGTTCAGGGTCAGGTGCGTCGGGCCGTGGACGCCGACCCCCGTCTGCCCCGTCCACGATCGGTCACGGAGCAGTTCGACCGCCCGCGTCCCGATGTCGCGTGTGGCGCAGACCGGCACGGCAATATCTCCCTTCATCGGATGTGCGAAGATTCCCCGATCGCGGAGCATCTCCACCTGCGAGAGCAGGTTCTCCATGAAGTATCCGCAACGCAAAGCACGAAGGTGAACCCCGGTCGATTCGAGCAACTCCTCGACCTCGAGCGCGGCGCCGATCGGCCCGGAATCCCTGGGCCCTCCGCGTCCACCGCTGGAGACCAGGACGAGCCGGCGGACCGACGAGCCCGGTAACGCTTCGGCGAGCGGCTGGCAGAATCTGAGGTAGTATTCCCGGGCCGGGCCCGACATCGTCTCATCCGGCGGGACGCACCAGAACGCAGCCTCGGCGCCCTCCAGTGCGCGGGCGACGACCGAGGGGTCCGAGTGCGTGCCCTCGATCACCTCGACCGAGCCCGGCGACTCGACCCGTCCCGGATCGCGGGCGATCGCGCGGACGGACTCCCCGGCTTTCACAAGCCCAGCGAGGACCTTGCTTCCGATCTGCCCGGTCGGCGTAGTAACGACGATCATGGGACCTTCCTTTCACATGAGTCGATGAGAAAACGTTCGCTCTCGGCTCATCTGCCGAAGTAACTCGGCCTGTCAAGGTCGGTGATCAGGCCGGGCTGGTCCGGGCGCCAGCCGAGTTTCTCACTCGTGATCGCGGCAGAGGCTGGTGCGTCGATCACCGCAAACGGCGTGAACCATCCGAAATGCTCGGCGGCCTCCTCGGGTGTCCGGCTCACGACCGGAACGCCGAGCCGCCGTCCGATCACCGAGGCAATCTCGCGGAAGGGCACGCCCTCCTCGGCAACGCCATGATAGACGGCGCCCGCGGTCCCTTTCTCGATAGCGAGCCGGTAGAGCCGGGCTGCGTCGAGACGGTGGACCGCGGGCCACCGATTGTTGCCGTCGCCCACATAAGCGGAGACGCCTCGCTCCCAGGCGATCCCGATCAAAATTGGGACGAACCCGTGGTCGCCGTCGCCGTGAACCGACGGCGGGAGCCGGACCACGATCGACCGGACCCCGCGCGCCCTCGCTGCCGCCGCGGCCTCCTCGGTGGCCACGCGGGGCCAGGCGTCGGGCCCGGTCCGGGGCAGCGTCTCCTCGGTCGCGATCGGGTTCCCCGCGAGCATCGCCGTCCCGGTCGTGACGACGAGCGGTCGATCGGAACCCTCGAGCGCCGAGGCCAGGGCCCCAATCGCTTGGCGGTCAACCTCGCAGACCTCGTGGATCCGCGCGAAGTCGTGGATGAATCCCGTGTGAATCACGCCGTCCGACCCGGCCACTCCACTCTTCAAGCTCTCCAGGTCGGTCAGGTCGCCGCGATGCACCTCAGCACCCGCCTCGGCCAGTGCCCGGGCCTTCTCATCCGATCGGGCCAGGCCCACGACCTGGTGCCCCGCTCCGATGAGTTCCTGAACGATCGCCGATCCAATGAAGCCCGTCGCACCCGTTACGAAAACACGCATCAGCATCCTCCTGTTAAGATCAATGCAACAGCGCCGACGCACCCGAGGCGGCAACCCCGTCGAGCTCCGCCAGGTCCTCGGGTGAGAGTGACAATCCCCCGGCGTCGAGATTCTCCCGAAGGTGGGCGAGCGACGACGTTCCAGGGATCAGCAGAATGTTCAGCGATCGGTGAAGCAGCCAGGCCAGCGCCACCTGCGCCGGGGTCGCCCCGAGCCGCGCCGCGACGCCCGACAGCGTTTCCGATTGCAGTGGCGTGAAACCGCCGATCGGGAAATACGGAACGTAAGCGATCCCCTCCGCAGCCAGTTCATCGATCAGAGCGTCGTCTCGTCGATAGGCCACGTTGTACGCGTTCTGCACGCAGACGATCGGCGCGATCCGCCTCGCCTCCTCGATCTGGGTGGCCGTCACCGTGCTGACCCCAATGTGGCGGATTAGCCCCTCCCGTTGTAAATCGGCCAGCACCGTCATCGGCTCCTCGATCGATCCCTCAGCAGGCTCCAGCATCCCGTGCATGCTTCGAAGGTTGACCACGTCGAGGACATCCAGTCCCAGGTTCCGTAGGTTGTCGTGGACCGCCCTCCTCAACTCCTCCCGCGAGAAAGCCGGGATCCACGACCCGTCCTCCCCGCGCCGGGCACCCACCTTCGTCACAATGACTAACCCCTCTGGATACGGGTGCAACGCCCGCCGGATGATCTGGTTGGTGACGTGAGGCCCGTAGTAATCCGATGTGTCGATGTGATTTACGCCTGCCGCGACCGCCTCCCGCAGGACGGCGACCGCCGCGTCCGGGTCCCTCGGCGGCCCGAAGACCCCCGGCCCGGCCAGTTGCATCGCCCCGTAACCGATCCGGTGGACCGTCGTCGACGTCCCCGCAAACGCGAACCGCCCGCCCGCAAGTCTTCCGCCCATCCCCAATGCTCCTCTCGCCGTTTGACCGGCGGCATGGGACCTGCTACACTCCATTAACTGCACCGTCAAGTTTAATGAACTTAACCGTCAAATCAAGAGAGAGTGTGCGATGAAGTTCGAGGAGACTCCCTTCCGGTCGCTGTCCCGGGCCGAGCGCCGGGAGCGGATCCTCTGGGCCGCGAAGGAAGTCATGATGGAGAAGGGAGTGGACGAAGCGAGCATGGACGACGTGGCGGCATGCGCCGGGACCACGAAGCCCACGGTCTATGCGCACTTCAAGTCGAAGGACGAGCTTTTCGCGGCCGTCGCTGATCTGATCAAGGGGCTGTTTCTGGGGAAGCTGGGAAACCCCGAAGTGTACTCGTCGGATCCGGTGGAGGCAGTGGCCCTGTTCTGCGGGCGGTTTGTGGAGCTGACTTGCTGGCAGGCCGCGATCGGGTATCAGCGGGTGGCTCTGGCTGCCGCGGTTCGGTCGCCGATGATCGCCGGGACCGTTTACCAGACGATCCTTGGCGGGGCCTGCGCCTCCCTGGCCGACTACCTTCGTGCCCGGAAACTGACCCGGACCCCGGATCGGGACGCGGAGTTCGTCCTGGCAGC
>DAIDJI010000087.1 GCA_027451455.1 Planctomycetales bacterium
GAGGTGGTCGTCGAGCCGAGGCCCCATCGCGAGGAGGTCGCGTATCTGCTGGATCACGTCGGGCGTTACCTGACGCGTCGGCCAACGATCGACGACGTTCGGAGCCTGTTCGCGGGGCTCCGGCCGCTCCTTCGAGGCCACGATGTCCGGGAGGGAGACATGGGCTCGCCGACCGCGAAGCTCTCGCGCGAGCACGCGGTGGTCACCTCGAAGACGGGTTTGATCACGGTGACAGGCGGGAAATGGACGACCTACCGACGGATGGGTGCCGACGCGATCGACCGGGCGGTCGCGGTCGGCGGCCTGCCGGCGCGACCGTCGCGGACCGAATCCCTGAAGCTCCACGGCTGGAAGGAAGGGGCTGGCGGGTCGCTTTCGATCTACGGTTCGGATGCGGAGGCGATTCGGGCGATCGCCGCTGACGACCCGGCCTGGAATCGCCTTCTTCACCCCGAACTTCCCTACAGCGCAGCCGAAGTGGTCTGGTCGGCCCGGCACGAAGCCGCGCGGACCGTCGAGGATGTCCTGGCGCGTCGGACCCGAGCGCTTTTCCTCGACGCTCGGGCCAGCGTCGAGGCTGCGCCCGAGGTGGCGGCCCTCCTGGCGACCGCCCTCGGCCACGATCCGGCCTGGCGGGACGACCAAATCGCCGGGTTTCGCGAACTGGCCAGCGGCTACGTCGCGCCGATCGATTAGACCCGTCGATTCCCCGCTCCACTCCGTTGGCATGGGTTTTGCTATGAGAAGCAACCCATGTGGTCCGGCCGATCCGTTGTGGGTTGTGAAGTTGCCGGCCGGAGTTGTCAAACCAACGAGTGAATCCCTGGCTTCTCGGTCGGGGAGGAGGGCCGATATGGGTCTGCTCAAGTGGGCGGTGTTCTTCCTCGTGATCGCGGCGATCGCGGCGTTGTTCGGATTCGGCGGGATCGCGCAGGGCTCCGCTGACATCGCCAGGGTGCTGTTCTTTGTCTTCCTGGTCGTGTTCGCCGTGATCGGAATTCTCGGTGTCACTGTCTTCCGGACGGTTACCTGACCCGATCGGTCGAAGATCGCTGTCGCTGTGGACGCCCGGCCCAGGCCGGGCGTCTGCGTTTTCGGGACGCGGCGAGCAGGGGATTGGCCTCCCTGGTCCGGGCTGCGCCGGAATCGTCTGATACAGACTGTTCTGGGCACCGTCGGGGGCGTTATCCTGTTAAGGACGAACGTCGGGGGCACGACGCCCCTCGACGGGCGCAGGCTCGAAAAGCGCGGGGCGAACTCCAATAATTGGGGACGCTCTCCGAATGGGGTACTGAGGAGGTATCCTGACCATGTCATACGGCGGCAATGCCGATCCCAGCGGTGTCCAGGTGACCTTCCTGGACCAGACAGGCGCCAAGTCGGTGAAGGCGGTCATCGCGTTCACCGTGCCCGTGAGCCGGATCATCCCGAATATCATCACCAAGATGAGCCTGCCGGCGACCAGTCCGGACGGGCAGCCGATGAGCTACGCCCTCGACCACAAGGAAGGCGGCCGTCGTCTTCTGGAGAACTGGACGCTCGTCGAGGGCGGCGTCCAGAATGGCGATCATCTGATCGTTTATCCCGAGGTCGTCGCCGGTCGTCGCTGATTTGCGGCGATCGAGCCGGCGCGGCGTCTCGTCCATCCGGGCAGACGGTCCCCAGGCAGGGCCAACGACCCATGTACCAGTCCCCGAGAGAGCGTCGGCTTCGGAACGACCTGGCCGCCCTCGAACGGCTTCGGTCCGAGAGTTCGGTCTTCCGCTTCACCAGCCTGGGCGACCCGCCAGTCCACTATCGTATCCAGTTCCTCGGCCGAGGACTCTGGCGCGATCGGGGCAAGGTCCGGATACTGGAGAAGCACCACATCGAGATCAAGCTCGGCGCGTCGTATCCGCGAGCAATCCCCGAGATCCGATGGCTCTCGCCCGTTTACCATCCGAATATCTCCGAGATCGGGATGGTTTGCCTCGGTGGTTACGGGACACACTGGGTTCCCAGCGTCCAGCTCGACGATCTCTGCACGATGCTCTGGGACATGCTCCGCTATCACAATTACGACATCCGGAGCCCGTATAACCGCGACGCCGCGCTCTGGGTGGCGCAGCAGCAGACGTTCCGGTTCCCGACCGATGATCGCTCGATCCGCGACCTTCGGGCGTCCCTTGGGCGGGTTCCAACCGCCGTACCCGCTCCTTCGGCGACTTCGAAGGAATCGGCGAAGGGTCCGGGGCGCGTCCGCCGGTTCGCCGAGCGATATGGAAGGGTCTTCGGCTCTCGTGGTGACGAGGGCGAGAGACGGCTCCCGTCTCATCCCGAAATGGAGGAACTGGTGACGGCGCAAACGGCCGCGGAACGGCCTCTCGCGCCGGTGGATGAGCCCCTCTATATCATCGAGCCGGAATCGCACGAGCCTGGGTCGGTCCCTCACGAAGACGAGGCGCGTCGGGTGATCGGCGCCGGGCGGCCGGCCGCTCGCGCCGAAGACGAGATCGTCTTCATCGAGTAAGGCCGTTCGCGAACCGGCCGCGTCCCCGAGGAATCCCCGCGCGGATTGGAACAGAAAGCAGAGCGATGAGGCCCGAGCCAGTCTCTCCGGATGGCAGCGATGCCGACCGCCTGATCATCGACGACGACGACCGATACAGCCGGCTTCGGCTGATCCCCTGGTGGCGACAGGAGCGGCTGTCCTCGGCCCGGGTGCTGGTCGTCGGCGCAGGTGCGCTGGGGAATGAGGTGTTGAAGAACCTCGCGCTCGTCGGCCTGGGGACGATCGAGGTGATCGATTTCGACCGGGTCGAGCCGTCGAACCTCTCTCGGTCGGTCCTGTTCCGCGGTGAGGACGGCGGGCGTCCCAAGGCGGAGGTCGCAGCGCTTCGGGCCCGGGAGTTGAATCCGGAAATCCAGGTTGTCGCCCGAGTCGGCGATGTCATCACCGACGTTGGCCTGGGCGTCTTCGCCGATGTGGATCTCGTCATCGGCTGTCTCGACAACCGAGAGGCCCGGCTCTGGGTCAACCGACAATGCTGGAAGGTCGGGACGCCCTGGATCGACGCGGGCATTCAGGAGATCCAGGGGGTGGTCAAGGTCTTCGTCCCGCCCGACTCGGCCTGCTACGAATGCACGATGACCGAGCGCGACTACCAACTTCTCAACCTCCGGTATAGCTGCCCACTGCTGACCCGCGACCAGATCGCCGCGGGCAAGGTCCCGACCGCGCCGACGATCGCCTCGATGATGGCCGCGCTCCAGGTCCAGGAGGCCCTCAAGCTGCTCCACGACCTGCCCGTCGCGGCGGGGAGTGCCCTCGTCTTCAACGGTGTGGGGAACCAGTTCTACTCAACCCGACTCCCCCGCCGCGACGATTGCCTGAGCCACGAGACCTACCCGGACCCCACGGAACTTTTTCTGACCAATCAATCGACGGTTGCCGACCTGTTTGGGGCGATTCGGGGGATGGTCGAGGGGCCGATGGAGCTGGTTCTCGACCGTGAACTGGTCGTCGCGATGGAATGCCCGAGGTGCAGCCGTCGCGATCCGATCCTTCGGCCGAGAGTAAAGGTCCGGGTTGGCGAGGCGGTTTGTCCCGAGTGCCGGGGCCCGGCGCGGCCGGAATTCGCGAGTGCGATCGGGGAATCGTCGGACCTGGTCGACCAGCCGCTGGGAAGCGTCGGGATCCCGCCGTACGATATCGTCCGGGTTGAAGGGCCGTCGGGATCGGGCTTCTTCCTGCTGGCCGGCGACCGAGAGGCGAGGGGGGAGTAGGCTCTTGAGCGGCGACGAGATCGTCTTCGGCGAGATGAAGGTCCGTGAGCCCGAGCGGCTGACGCGGCCCGATCGCGACCGCCGGTACGCCTGCCTCGCCTACGAGGTCCCCGAACCGTTCGATCTGCCGATCTTTATCGACCGGCGCACCGCCGACGCAATCGAGCGCCACGCCCTGAGCGATACGTCGGTCGAACTCGGTGGAATCCTGCTGGGCAAGGAGTGCATCGACCCGGCCACCGGTCAGCCGTTCGTCTGGGTGACCGAGGCGCTCGAGGCCCGGCACTACGCCAACACCCAGGCGAGCTTCACCTATACCCACGACTCCTGGGAGGAAATCACCCGAGAGCGCGACCGGCTCCATCCCGATCGCGATATCGTCGGATGGTATCATACCCATCCGAGCTTCGGTATCTTTCTCTCGCACCACGATCTTTTTAT
This sequence comes from Planctomycetales bacterium, assembly GCA_027451455.1. Lineage (GTDB taxonomy): Bacteria > Planctomycetota > Planctomycetia > Isosphaerales > Isosphaeraceae > JAKAUH01. Next base: position 4,207 of record DAIDJI010000087.1, read on the forward strand.
TCATCGGAATTTCTTTTCCCAGCCGCTCCAGGTCGCCTATGTGGTGGATCCGATCAACCAGACTCGTGGCTTCTTCCAGTGGCGCGACGGCGGCCTGGCGCAGGTGGGCGGATACTACCTCTCGGCCGACCGGGGCGACCGCCTGGCCCTCGCGAGACTGGCGAACGACCTGGAGAAACTTCCCAATACCGAGGGGGGCGGGGGCGCAACCCTCTCCCCCCGCCTCGAGGCGGAGCTGATCAACATGCTCACCCGACCCGCGCAGGCCCACACGGCGTCCCCCGTCGAGCGGATGCAGATCGCCACCCTCTCGGGGATGATCGGGACGTTCCTCGGCATCCTCGGCGTGGCCCTCGTCCTCTGGCTCTTCCAGATCCAGACGCGGATGCAGGATCAGGGAGACGCCATCCGGGAACTCGCCCGCGCCGTCGAGCAAATCGGCGACGGTCAGCGAATCGCCAACGAGGCGATTCTCCGCAAGGTCGAAACCGACAAGCCCCCGGAATTCCTGGCGCAATACGCCGCGGTCCTCAAGGAACGAGACGAGAACCGCCAGCTTCTCGCCGCCCAGCGGTCGATGACCGAGGTCCTCGGCGCCCGACTCGACGAGGTAACCCGCAAGTACGACGCCGACGAGAAGAAGCTGGCGAAGCTCAAAGGCGCGGGCGACGAGATCGAGAAGCTCCGCAATCAGGTGGTCGACCTGGAAGACAAGGTCGATAGCCGACAGCGAATCCTCGACGCCGCCAGTCCGATCCTCAATTACAAGGAAGGCGACAAGGCGGTCCGCGACCTGATCTCCGAGCTTTCCCAGGCCAGGCTCGTCGGCTACGCGGGCTGGGCCTTCGGCACGCTAATGACCGTCGGCCTGGCCGCCATGTTCTTCTTTTACCGGCCGGCGCCCAACGAAACTGCGTCCACCCCCGAGCCGGGACGCAACCCGCCCAGCGAGGGCGATCGGCCATCCCATCGGATTGTCTGAATCGCTGACGTCTAAAATTTCATCAATAATCACGAATAAAATCTTCAAGATTGAATGTATGAGAAATGATAGGGATGGGGATTGGGCCTCGCCTGAAGAAGGCGGATCAGGGCGGAGTCGTCGGGCCGTTGGGCTCGTTCGGATTCTCCTGCTGGCGGTCGTGTTCGGATGCGGGGCGGTCGCTCATGCGGATGATCGGAGGGCGGCCATCGAATCGGAGGCGGTCGCGAGTGGGCCGGTCGCGGTCCCCGAGCCGACCCCGGAAGCCCTGCGGTTCCATCGGGGCAACAACCTCATCTGGGCGTTCAATCGGGCCTGGGCGCTCCTGCTAACGGGTGGGCTGGCGTTCTCGGGAGTCTCGGCGAGGGTCCGGAATCTGGCCTCTCGGCTGGCCGAATTCCCGGGCAGAATCGGGATTCCGCGCGGCCGGAGGAAAGAGGGGACGGGGCCGACGAGAGCGGCGTGGTTCCTGACGGTCGGGATCTATGTTGTCCTCTACCTGGCGATCGTCTTCGCGATCGATCTGCCCCTGAACTATTACGAGGGCTTTGTTCGGCTGCATGCTTACGGTCTATCGAACCAGACTCTCGGCAAGTGGCTGCACGACGTGGTCACCCGGCTGGGCGTCTCGATGGTGGTTGGGCTGGCGCTGGCCTGGGTGCCGTTCGCGCTGATGTCCTGGAGCCCGAAGCGCTGGTGGTTTTGCCTGGGCCTGCTCTCGGTGCCATTCCTTTTCGCGACGATGCTTGTCGAGCCGGTCTGGATCGATCCGCTGTTCAACCGGTTTGGGCCGATGAAGGATCGGGATCTCGAGCGTCAGATCCTCGAGCTTGCCGCCCGAGCTGGGATCGACGGCAGCCATGTTTTCGAGGTTGAGAAGAGCGTGGATACGAAGGCGATGAACGCCTATGTCACCGGCTTCCTCGGGACGAAGCGGATCGTGCTCTGGGATACCCTCCTGGCGAAGCTCGACCCGCCCGAGGTGCTCGCCGTGATGGGCCACGAGATGGGGCATTACGTGCTGGGGCACGTCGTCCGGTCGATTCTGCTCGGCTCGCTGGTGATCCTGGCCGGGCTCTACTTCGTCGACCGCGCTGGACGATCGCTGATCGCTCGATTCCCGGCGCGGCTGGGTTTCGACCGGCTTGCCGACGTCGCCTCGGTCCCTTTGATCCTGATGCTGATGAATCTCTCGTCGCTGTTCCTGGGCCCGGTTGTGCTGGCTTACAGTCGATACCAGGAGCACGAGGCCGACCAGTTCGCTCTCGACCTGACCCGGGCGAATCGCCCGGCTGCGTCGGCGTTCGTCAAGTTCCAGGCCGAGAACCTGGGCGTTCCTCGTCCCGACCGCTTTTACCGGATCTTCCGCGCCAGCCATCCGAGCCTTGGCGAACGGATCGACTTCTGCAACACCTACCGGCCGCAACCCATCGATCCGATCGTCCCCGCCCGATGACTTCCTGCCTGCCCTCCAAACCGCGATTTGCACGCATCTGGCGGCGAGATCTGCACATACGAATCCTGGTCGTGGTATGTCCTCTGCTTGAACAGGACGTCGAATTGTTTATATTGAGGATGAACCTTCGTGGACCATCTTAGCTGGATGGCCCATTTTCCCTGGTCACGGAAGACGAGGGCGAGGCCGATCGGCGGCTTGGAGAGACGGATCTTCGAGCCTCGCCATGAGGGTGGTCCGGGAGTCTTCACGCGATGAGGATGGAAGGGATGCGGATCCTGGCGATTCGTCGGCCGGTCTGGGTGATTCTGGCCTGGCTGCTGGCGGCGGTGATCGCGGGGGTCGTTTCGCCCGACCTGACCCGGCTGGCGGCCGAGGGGCAGGCGAAGTTGCTCGACGACGGGGGGAGCCGGCAGGCCGCCGAGCTTGTCCGCCGGTGCTGGCCCGATCAGTCGTTCGAGTCGATGATTGTGCTGGTGCTGCACCGAGAGGGCGGCCTGACGGAAGTCGACCGCAGGTTCGCCGCGAAGGCGGCCGGCCGATTCGGCGAGAACGGCCGGCCGGGCGAGGTGCTTCGGGTGCTTGGGCCCGGCTCGTCGCCCGAGGTTGCGCGCCGGCTCATCAGCGCGGATGGCAGCGTCGAGATGGTCGGGATCCCGCTTTCGTCGTCGTACATCGCGCCGAATTCGCATGCGGCGGTGGAGTGGGCGATCCGAGAAATCGAGGCCGAGGCGGGAGTCCGGCCGCCCGGTCTGGAAATTCGGTGGACCGGCGACGCGGTGATCGGCCGCGACTACATGGCCGCCGTCAAGAGTTCGCTCGATCGGGCCGCGGTCGCGACAGTCGTTCTCCTCCTGATCGTACTCGTGCTCGTCTATCGATCGTTCTGGCTGGCGATGGTCCCGCTGATCACGATCGGCGTCAGCACGGTTCTCGCCCGAGGGCTGCTGGGGTGGATGGCGCTGGCCGGCTGGGACGTTTCGTCGCTGGTCGAGCTCTTCCTGATCGCGATCCTTTTTGGAACCGGGACAGACTTCTGCCTGTTCCTCTCGTGGCGATTCGCCGAGCACTTCAACCGGAACAACCCCGCGGCGTCGATGCAAGTGACGCTCGGCCGGTCGCTGCATGCCCTGGCGACCAGCGCGGGGACGATCATCGTCGGGCTGCTGTTGATGGGGACGACGCAGTTCAAGCTGTTCTCGAGCACGGGTCCGAGCGTCGCGATCGGACTGGCGATCGCCCTGGTGGCGACACTCAGCCTGACACCGGCGCTCTTGATCCTGCTGGCGAGGGTACGGCCCGGGGCGTTCGACGGGCTTTCTCGACGATCGACGGCCTACTGGGATCGGCTTGGCGAGCTGGCGATGGCCCGGCCGGTCCGGAGCTGGGCGTTCACGCTGCTGGCGATGGCCCCGCTCGCGGTTCTCGGCCTGCGGACCAATTTCATCCAGGACCTCCTGACCGAACTGCCCGCACAGACGCGATCCGTCGAGGACTACCATTTCCTGGCCTCGAAGTTCGACCCGGGAATCCTGGCGCCGATGACCGTCGTGCTGGAGTCGGACGCCGACTTCCGGCGGTCGGAGGGTCTGGCGCTGATCGACGACGTGAGCCGGCTCCTGGCTCATTATCGCCGGATCGACGAGGTCCGGTCGGCGACTCAGCCGCTGGGGAATCCGGAGTTGCTCTCGCGCGCCCGGCTTTCGTCGCGACTGGGCGAAGTGAACGCCGGATTCCACGAGCTTTCCGAGGGGGCCAGCAAGCTGAGCAAGGGGCTCACCGAGGGCGCCGCCAAGCTTCGGGCGGCGATCTGGCTGGAGGAGACGACCGGGCTACCACTGGCCGGCGGCAAGACGGCCGAGCCGGCCACGCCGAAGACGGATCGGTCACTGGATCGGACCGGGGCACCGATCTCGGCCGGTGCCGGGGTGCTGGCGAGTGGATTGAAGCAAGCCTCCGCGGCGCTCCAGTGGAGCCACGGCGTGCCGGCGACCTGGAACCTCGCCGCGTTGCAAAGTGCCTTCGAGGCGATCGGCCGCGAAACGGCGTCCCGCTCGGGATCCGACTCGTCGCCTTCTGAGACGAAGCCCCGGCCCGTCTCGCCCGGGACACCGGCCGAGAAGTCTGGGGCCGAGAAGCCGAAGCTGGAGAGGCCGCAGGAGGTTTTACTTCGTGAGCTCTCGCGGGCCGCTGAGGGGGCCTCGCAGATCGCCAATGGTGCCTCGCGAGCCCATCGCGAGGTCACTGGGATCCTCAATGACCCGGTCGGACGCCGGGCGCTCGACCGCCTCCTGATCGACGAGGGGACGATCCACGATCATCCCGAGCTGATCCGGAGCTTCGCCGCCTACATCACCCCCGACGGCCGACACGCCCGAATCGACGTCACCCAGGCCGATCCGATCTTCTCGAACGACGCGATGAACTTCGTCCTGACCATGCGGCGACGGCTCCACGACTTCCTCGCCGAATACGAGGACTTCCACATCAGTGCCCGAATCGCCGGCGCGAATGCCGAGTCGGCCGATGTCCGCGAGATTACCCACGCCGACCAGGTTCAGAGCTGGTTTATCGTCCCAATCGGTGTGTTCCTTGTCCTCCTGCTGGCGCTCCGCGACCCGCTGGCGTGCGTCAACCTGGTCGTGACCATGATTTTGACCTACGCCTTCGCGCTCGGTGCGACGCACCTGGTCTTCGTCTCGATCCTGGGCGAGCAGGGACTCGACTGGAAGGTGCCGTACTTCCTGTTTGTCCTGCTGGTGGCGGTCGGGGTGGATTACAACGTCTTCCTGATGAGCCGGCTGAATGAGGAGTCGCAGAAGCGCGGACTCCGCCGCGGGATCGTTCGGGCGATCGGCCACACCGGCGGACTCATCAGCTCGGCCGCGGCGATCACCGCGACGAGCTTCGCCTCTTTTCTCCTGAGCCCGCTCGGCTCGCTTCGGCAGCTCGGCTTCGCGCTGGTCGTCGGAATTCTGATCGACGCCACACTCGTACGTCCGCTGCTCGTACCCTGCGGACATTGGCTCCTCCGACGTACCCGCGAGGTGTTCGCCCCCAGGCACGTCGTCCGAAAGGGGCGCCGTGAGTACGTCGTCGTCGCCGATTGAAGATCAGCGATCGGACGAAGATCGAGGGTGAACCACAGAGACACAGAGATCGGAGACGTTCGCCGAGCGGACCTGGGCATGTGGAAAGGGCTCCCGCCGCCGACCCGGTCGCAGCCAGAAGATGCGGCAAGGATCGCCGGCTGGAACCGGCCTCGACATCAGGACTTCTGCCGGGCGTAGGCCAGCGCGAGCAGCGCGTAAGCCGTGACGAGGTTCGGGTCGCCTTCAAGGAAGCGGTCGGAAGGATTGACCCAACCGCCATCGGGTTGCTCTCGCTTCTTCAGAGCCGCGATCAGTTCGGCGCGCCAGTCGTGCGAGCCGCCCTTGCTGTCGACCACCTTCGACTCGCCGAGCACCTTCATTGTCTTGGCGAAGGTGTGATAGTAGTAGTAGAGCCCCTGCTGGCCGAGGCCGGGGTTCTCATCCAGAGTGTAATGATCCTTGATGTAGGTCATCGCCGCCTTCACGCGGGGATCATCGCGGTCGAGTCCGGCGTAGATCATGCTCTTGAGGCCCGCATAGGTCATGCTGGCATAAGAGCGCAGGCCGCCGTCCGGGGTCTTTCCGGCGAAGGTCTCACCACTGTGGGCCGTGCTGTAGACAAACCCGCCGTCGTTGACCTTCCCGGCCCATTCCTGGTCGTTGAACTCCCCCTTGAGGTTCTGGCATCGCGAGACGAAGATCATCGCCTTCTTGATGCTGGGGTCGTCGGGCGGCAGGCCGGTCTCGCGCAGAGCATCGATCAGGAACGTGGTATTGGAGAGATCCGGCCGGCTGTTCTTGCCGCCATAGCCCGCACCCCCGTAGAACGGATCGTCGCGGCCCTTGCCCTCCGACTCGTCCCACTGCTTCCCCTTGAGGAAGTCCTGGCCGGACTTGATGATCCGGTCGTACTTGCCATTCCGGTTCGCCTCCTGAAAGGCAAGCAGGGCGATTGAGGTGGCATAGTTGGCGTGGGCGTCTTCCGAGACGCCGCCATTCGGGCCGATGGAGCCCTCGAGGTAGGCCAGCGCCTTCGTGACGGCGGGGTCGCCAGGCACGACCTGGCCGGATCGGAGCAGGCCAGTGACGACCAGCGCCGTGATCCCCGGCTCGCGGCGGGTCGACCAGCCTCCCTTCTCGTCCTGGCGGGGCCGAAGGAACGCCACGCCGCGGGCGATCAGGGCCTCGGCGCCCTGCGCGGGACTGTCGGCGGCCAGGAGCGCGCCGGGACTCGCCGAGATCGCGGCGAGCATTCCAAGTCCCTGAGCCCCCCGGCTCAGAAACCGGCGACGGGTCGATTTGGCGGGTCTCATTCGCTTGCGGTCCTTTCTCGTGGGATTTTTCGGATCGCCCTTCCGGCGATACCGCTTTATCGATAATCCATTGTGAGAGCGACGTCCAGCACCCAGCGGGCTGCGATTGTGCGATCGTGATGGCTTGCTTCGGCAATGGGATACGGCCAAACTGGAGAAGCAGGTCCGGGTGAGGAGCGAATCCGTTCCGAATTTAGCCTATCCAAGGCGAGGGTCGAGGCGATGCGAAGGCGGATCGTGGTTCCGATCGTGCTGGCGATCGTCTCGGCGGGTTGCTTCCCCTCCACGCCGCAGGAGTATCGATCGCCGGACGGCCAGTTCCGGGTCACTTTCCCGGGCAAACCGGTCGAGAAGAATGAGACGAAGGTTTCTCCCCTGGGCGCTGTGCCGACCCGGATCGTCGCTTACAAGACTTTTTCCCGGACCGAGAAGGGCGTCGCCACCCTCGATTTTCTTCGGGGCGCGATTGGTCCCGCGGTGATTGAACAGAAAATTGACGCGCTCTGCGACGCATGGGCACTCGACAACAAGCTTGAGGTGACCGGTCGCGTCTCGAGGCCGTACAACCACCATCCCGGCCGCGAGTTGACGTTCAAGAGCCGGCCCGAGCATGCCCAGGGGCAACTCTCCGGTCGCGGACGATTCTTCATGACGGAGAATCGCCTTTATATTATTTACGCGATTGGTGCGCCTGGCCGACTATCCGCCGAGGAGATCGACGGATTTCTGAATTCGTTTGAGCTGCTGGGTGAAGGTTACGGGTGGGGTGAGTCGACCGCTGTTGCCGACACATCCGCGGGCCTGATCCAGCCGCCCGTCGATCCCCAGGGAATTCCCGCGCCGATTCAGCCTGGACTGAACAACCCCCAACCGCCCGGGATGCCCGGGATGCCCGGGATGCCGGCGATGCCCAGGATGGTGCCGGGTCCGATGGGTCCGATGGGTCCGAGGGGTCCGATGGGGCCGCAGGGCCTGAACATTCCCCGCCCGCCGCACCTGCGAGGACCC
>DAIDJI010000088.1 GCA_027451455.1 Planctomycetales bacterium
ATGGATTTCGACGCCCTATACGCGGAACACTCCGCAGCGGTGTTCCGCTTCGCCCTGGCGCTTTCCGGGAATCGGGCGACGGCGGAGGACATCGTGTCGGAGACATTCGTGAGGGTGTGGGGCGCCAGGGAGCGGCTCGACCTGGGCACCGTGATCGGCTACCTGTTGACGATCGCACGCCATCTGTACCTGGAAAATACGCGGCACGAGCGGGGACGGTCCCCCTTGAATCCGGAGGCGCGCGACCCGGCTCCCAACCCGCTGGCCGCTCTCCAAGACAAGGACGAACTCGATGTGGTCCTGGCGGACATGCAAACCCTGCCGGAACCGGACCGGGCGGCCCTGCTGATCGACGACCCGGACGCGGACCGTCCCGCCGGGCTTCATCCGGAAATCGACCGGCCCCATCTTCGGCTCGACGGTGACTTCCTTCATGTCGGTGGCGCGGCCGACGGCGGAGGCGACGATCCGGGCGGCCCTGGGCTCGCAGCCCTCGATCCGGTACTGGCCTTCGAGATCAGTCTGGGCCTCGCGGATGTTGTTGGCGAACTTCGTTCGGACCCGGGCGCCGGCGATCGGCCGGCCGGCCTCGTCGATGATCCGGCCGGAAATGGTCAGCCCGCGTTCCAGGACGATCCGCGCCGAGGGCGGCCGATCGGTCGGGATGCCGAACTCTCGACGCGTCAGGAGGCGATGGTAGGGACGGTGGCCGGGGTGGTTGATGCTCACGGAGACCTCGGCCATCGAGGTCGGGACGGTGTCGATGTGCCATCGGCCGTCGTCGTCGGTCCGGGCGGTCCAGCCGCTGCCGAGCTGCCGGCCATCGCCGGGGCGCTTTTTGAACTCGATCCCGGGATGGACTTCTGCGCCGGCGATCGGCTGCCCTTCGGCGTCGACAACGATCCCGCCGACCGACCAGGCTGTCTCCAGCTCGGCGGTGAATCGATCGGGGATGGCCTCATGGTGCGTCTCGGAGGACCAGCCGGCCCAGTACGGCCCGTAGCCGGGAATTTCGATGAAGGCCTCCAAGCGAGTCGGTGCCCGGGGGAACTCGATGGCGATCCGGCCCGAGGCGTCGGCCAGGACCGTTGTCCCAAAGGGACCCTGGCGGACGAAGCGGCCCTTGCGGACGCGATCGCGGGTCGTCGGCGGGTCGCCCCGCAACTCGACGGCGGCGCCCGGGACCGGCTTGCCGCCCGGCCCGACGACGGTCAGCTCGAAGGCCCGAGGTTTCGCGGGCTTCGCGGGCGGGGCCTGTGCCTCTGCGGTCACGGTCGCCACGGTGGCGGCCAGGCATCCGAGGGCGGCCAGGAGGATCGGGCGAGCCGGCATGGGCATTCCCCCCGTACTGGAGAAATCGAGATGCGGGAGAGGACGAGACGACGAGCTGGATGGCCCTCGCCGATGCGGCGTTCAGGCCCCCTCGACGATCGCCAACGTGTTCCCCATGTCGCGGCGGAGCTTGCCGTCCTGAACCAGCTCCTCCCAGACCTCGGGCGGATGGCCGGGCGGGGGCGTGATCCCGGTGATCCCCGACTTCTTCCCGCCGGCACGGCTCAGACCCGATTCATCGTCGAGCCGGGCAAGTTTCAGCCTCTTCTTGAACGCCTTCATCGCCCGCTTCTTTTCTTCATCAGTCGCCATGAGGATTTGACCTCCGATTGATGTGTGGTCCGAGGGCCGTCGGTCCCTCGGGAGTGCGAGGCATCTCCCGAAGCCGAGGGTTGCGTGGAGGCTCGCCGGAAGGCTCGTCCTCCCGAAGCCGAGGCCCTTCAAACGTCGGCCAGACCCGGCCATGATCGGGGCCTTCCGCGACGAGCCGCCGGGCCATCCAGGCCCGACCCGCCACCAGCTTCGGCGAACCGGCGCGGCCCGTCAAGCCCGCGTGGACCCCACCACGACCCGCCGATAAAATCGAGGTGAGAAGTCTCCCTCGATCCCTGCAACCGCTCGGGAGGTCGCGACGATGGCCAGCATGGTCAAGATCGGTTCGCTGTTCCTCAACCTCGACCTGGTGGTCCGGGTCGACGACCTTTTCCTGCGCGCGAAGGAGGATCGGCTGGTCGTCTATTTTGCCTCAGGCGACGAGCCCCTGGCCCTCACCGGCGCAGAGGCCGACGACCTTCGCACCTGGCTCAACACGGTCGCGACCAACCTCCGGCAGGCCGCCGACCCCGAGGCCGGCGACCGTTGAATCCGCCGACCGCTACCGACGTCGCGCCAGCTCCCGGAACTTCAGCTCGTCCGACGGCCGAACGTCGGCGCCGAGGAACCGGCGCATCTGCTCGATCGCGTGGCGGTTCTCCTCGTCGGTGTTCGACGCGACGCAGTCCGACGGCACCGCTAGATGAAAGTCTCTCATGTAGGCATCATTGGCGGTGAAGAGAACGCAGATGTTGGCCGCCATCCCTGTCAGGATGAGCGTCCGGGCGCCGAGGTAGTCGAGCAGGACATCGAGCGTGGTCGAGAAGAAGCCCGAGTGCTTTGGCTTCAGGACGAAGTAATCGTTGTCGCCTGGCCGGAGCCGCTCGACGACCGGACGGCCGCGGACGTCATCCTCGAGACAGTGCCGGACCTGGGCGTTGAGGTCGGACCGCCATCGACCGAAGTTGTCGTTGACGTAGACGACCGGCACGCCCTCGCGGCGCGCCCGCTGCTGGAGGCGGGCGATCCGGTCGGCCATGGGGACGGCGTGATCCAGGAGATCCTCGCCACCCTCGAACTCCAGGTCGTTGATGACATCGATCAGGAGCAGGACGACGTCGGACTTGTCCGGGGCGCTGCCGTGCAGGTCGGGGTTCTTCGCGGGCATCGGGGTTCTCCGTGTCCCGGTTGGGGGCCTTCCGGAGAGAGTCCTGCACCCGGTGTGCCAGGGAACGGGCTGGTCTCTGGGACCGGGTGATCCAGGAAGCTATCCTGGCGAGGTTCTGATTGGCCCATCCGTGACCTGGGCTCGTCGATCGGGTAAACTTGATGCGATCCAGACGCCGTCGAGACTGGAAGCTCACCACAGGAGCCCACCGAGATGACTGGCCGCCTTGCATCCCTCCTCGTGCTCCTCGCCCTGATCCCACCCGCATCCGGAGCGGAGCCGACCTCAATGGAGGCCCAGCTTCGTCGAGAGAATCTGGCCGATCTGGCCCGCGACGTCCAGCGCCTCGGCGATGCCCGCCGCGGTGCCGTTGTCTTCCACAATCCGGCCACAACCTGCGTTGTGTGTCACATGGCGGCAGGGGACGCGACCACTGGTCCGGTAGGCCCCGACCTGGCCTCGATTGGCAAGATCAACGCGGAATTCCTGATCGAGTCGATCCTGGAGCCATCGAAGACCATTCGGAAGGGATACGAGCCGGTCACGATCGCGACCGACGAGGGTCAGACGATTTCCGGCATCCTGGTCGAGGATCGTCCCGAGGTGGTCGTCTTGCGCGACATGAGCAATGGAGGCAAGCCCACCAAGATCGAGCGCGATCGGATCGACGGGATGCGACGAGACGGGACGTCGATGATGCCGACAGGATTGGTCAACGGTCTGGCGACGCGTCAGGAGTTCCTCGACCTGGTGCGCTACCTCGTCGAGATCGCCGAGGGGGGCCCGGACCGTGCCCGTGCCTTGCGGCCGGAGCCGACACTCATCGCGCCAGGTCCGCTTCCTGAGTATGAGCGGCGGCTGGACCACGCGGGTTTGATCTCAAGCCTGGATCGCAAGAGCTTCCGCCGAGGCGAGGCCATTTACACCCGGGTCTGCGCCAACTGCCACGGGACCCAGGACCGCCCCGGTTCGCTCCCGGACGCTCCACGATTTGCCTCGGCGCCGCTAAAGAATGGCAGCGACCCCTATCGCCTCTACCGGACAATCACCGATGGCTACGGTCGGATGGTCCCCCAGACCTGGATGGTTCCGCAACAGAAATACGACGTGATCCACTACATCCGAGAGGCGTACTTCAAGCCCCATAACCCCGGCCTGTACGCGGCCGTCGATCGGGCCTACCTCGATCGACTGCCGAAGGGCGACACGCGAGGGCCCGAGCCGTCGAAGATCGAGCGCTGGGTCGCGATGGATTACGGCTCGTGCCTGATGACGACCATCGAGGCGGGCCAGGACAAGTCCAACATCGCCTACAAGGGGATCGCGGTTCGGCTCAACGCGGGGCAGGGGGGTGTCTCGCGCGGGAGCGCCTGGGTCCTCTACGAGCACGACACGCTCCGACTCGCCGCTGCCTGGACCGGGACGGGCTTCATCGACTGGAACAGTATCGCGTTCAATGGCCGGCACCAGGTTCATCCTCGGATCGTCGGCGAGGTTCAGGTGGCGAATGGCGACAAACCCGGCTGGAGGAATCCCTCGGACCCCAGAGCCGAGGACCGCCGGGTCGTCGGTCGCGACGGCCGCCGTTACGGCCCGATGCCCCGAGACTGGGCCCATTACCGCGGGATCTATCGCCATGGCGACCGCGTTATCTTGGCCTACACGGTCGGAGCGGCGGATCTTCTCGAATACCCGACACTCGAGGCCGATCCTGCGCAGCCTGGTCGTTCGATCTTCGCCCGGACGCTGGAAATTGGGCCGTCGAATGTGGAACTGTCGATGCTTGTGGCCCCGCGGAACGTGGCGGTCGCGATTGTCGGAGACCGTTCGGCGGCCCGGCTCGATTCGGATGATGAGGCGATCCGGCTGATCCTTCCGGCGTCGGGGAGTTCGCGAGTGGTGAAGGTGCTGATGTCTGCTGGAGAGGCGAAGGCGCTCGAAGCGTTTGCCGCCTCGATGCCGGCGCCCGAGGCGCCGTCGACGTTCGCCCGTGGCGGCCCCCGACGATGGACCGAGGTCGTCAAGACGCAGGCCGCGATTGGCCGCGACGACGGCCCATTCGCCGTGGACACCCTGACGATTCCCGAGGCCAATCCGTGGCTCTGCCAGGTCCGGCCGACGGGCTTCGACTTCCTCCCGGGCGGAAAGGCCGCGGCTGTTTGCACCTGGGACGGCGATGTCTGGATCGTCGAGGGATTCGACGACCCGGCCAGGGGGCTTTCCTGGCGTCGGATTGCCGCCGGCCTCTTCCAGCCTCTGGGATTGAAGGTCATCGATGGGGTAATCCACGTGGGATGCCGCGATCAGGTCGTCCGGCTTCGCGATCTCAACGGCGACGGCGAGGCCGATTTTTACGAGAGCTACAACAGCGACCACCAGGTCACCGAGCACTTCCACGAGTTCGCGATGGGGCTGCAAGCCGACGCCGAGGGGAACCTGTATTATGCCAAGGCGGCGAGGCACGGCCTGGAAGCGGTTGTCCCGCAGCACGGGACGTTGCTCAAGATCGCTAGCGGAGGAGTCTCGACCGAGATCCTGGCGACCGGATTCCGCGCACCCAACGGCGTTTGCCTGAATTCCGGCGGGACCTTCTTCCTCACCGATCAGGAAGGGTTCTGGACTCCCAAGAACCGGATCAACCTCGTCCGGCGAGGGGGATTTTACGGGAATATGTGGGGTTATCACGATGTGAAGGATTCTTCTGACGCCGCGATGGAATCTCCCGTCTGCTGGATCACGAATGCCTTCGACCGGTCGCCGTCGGAACTGGTCTGGGTGGAGACCAATCATCCCGCCTGGCTGCCGCTACGGGGCTCGCTCCTGAATCTTTCGTACGGTAACGGCAAGGTCTTCGTGGTGCCGATCGAGGTCGCTGGTGGGTCGATCCAGGGCGGGATGTGCGCGCTCCCGATCCCGCCGTCGCCGACCGGAATCATGCGGGGCCGGTTCAACCCGGTCGACGGCCACCTCTATACCTGTGGTATGTATTCCTGGGCGGGCGACCGGACTCAGCCCGGCGGTTTCTACCGCATCCGCGCCACTGGCAAGCCGATGCACGTTCCGATCGGGCTCCATGCCCGGAAGAACGGCATGCAACTCGTCTTCACCGATCCTATCGATCGGAAGTCGGCGAGCGATCCGGCCAACTACTCGGCGCGGGTCTGGTCCTTGAAACGGACGGTCAAATACGGTTCGGAACACATCAACGAACACCCGATCGCGATCACGGCGGCGAAGGTCTCCGACGACGGCCGGACGGTCTTCCTTGAGATCCCTGATCTAAGCTCGACCTGGTGCATGGAGATCACCTACGCGATCCAGGGCGCCCTGGGCGAACCCGTGAAAGGGGCCATCGACAGCACGATTCACCGGCTTGGCGACTGAATTCGCCCCGGATCCTCGCCGCGAGGCGCTGGATCGAGAGCTGGCCTCAGGATGAGTCGATGGACCCCTTTCCGCTCCAGGTTTCCTCGGGCAAGCTCCGGGCGAGCAGGAATACCTGCACCATCGTGCCGGTCGTGAAGGCATGCACGACGTTACCGGTTGAGGTCTCGACTTCCGCGGTTGCCTCGCGCACCTCCACGCCGGTGATTCGCCGGATCTCCTCTCGCATGGACAGGCAGGAGGTGGCGAACAACTGGCGGTGGAACTCCTGCACCTGAGCAGCGCCCTCCGGAGTCCTGGCGAGGTCCCTCTCGGCCGGCGAGAGGGCGCCGTGGAGCGTGATCACCAGCGTGTCCGCGCTCAGGACCACGGTTGCCGCATCGGGGGCGTGGCCGGTCTGCCCCTCCCCGAAACGGATGGCTACCTGGGCGATCTGCTCGGCCATGGTCGCATTGGAATTGGGCATCGAAATCGTCTCCCATCACCCGGGCGGTTTCGTCCGCCAGGGGCAAAAAGAAGCCGGCGTGGTCGAATACCATCAGGTACTCGACCACGCCGGCGTACTCGTCAACGAGCCACCCGACCGGGTCGGGCTGCCCTTTATCTAGTCGTCCGACGGCAATCACCCCGAATCTTGATCGGGGCCGAATGGCCGGTTCTCGCCGGCCCTCCTCAATGTTCTATTGTGCGGAGGTGGGCAGGAATAGCAAGGGAATTGTTTTTTTTGGTATGATGGTTCTTCAATGAGTAATGAGTGAGGAGAGGCGATTCGGGCTCGGACGCCATGGGGAAGACGCCAGGAGGGGCCGCAATGAAGACGCAGGGTGAGACCGAGGCTGCCATCTGCGAGGGAATCACGCGGTTCGAGCAGGAATACATGGGCCGGGGTCCCAAGGACATCCGTGCCCATTTCCTCGGGGACCTCCTCGTCGTGCGCCTTCAGGGCGTCTTGACGGCCGCGGAACAGCACCTGGTCAAGTCGCTGCCGCCCGAGAAGGGGAGGGATCTGCTCAAGCAGGTCCGTACTCATCTCATCGAGACGGCCCGGCCGCGGTTGGAGGCGATGGTCCGGGATGTCACCGGCCAGCAGGTGCTGAGCTTGCACCACGACATCAGCACCGTGACCGGCGAGGAAGTCGTCCTGTTCACCCTCTCCGAGACGATGGCCTTCCGGGAGCCGAAGCGGAAGTAGGCTGGGCGCGCCGAGACGAGAGGAGGCGAGACGAGACGGGTCCGGCGGCCGAGGTGGAGGCATCTGATGTCGGAATTACCCCCCTTCCGGCCAGCCGGTGCGCCGGGGTTTGTCATCCGGGCGGCCCAGATCCTCAATCGACTCGACCTGGCCTGGCGTAATCGGCTTCGGATCGAGCCGCGTGACCTCGAGGTGCTGCGCGGCCTCCCCGCGGGCGCTGGCGCCATTCTGGCCTCGAATCATGCCGATGAGGTAGACATGAGGGCCTGCCTCGAGATTTCGCGCCGATGCGGGCGCCGGTTTCTCTACATGATGAACAGCGAGGCGTTTGATGAAGGCTTCGGGAGCGCCGGCTGGTGGCTCCAGCGGCTCGGCGCCTTCTCCGTGGAGCGGGGAGGCCGGAACGATCAGGCGAAGCGCTACGCCATCGATGCGGTGAAACAGGGACGAGAGGTTCTGGTCATCTTCCCGGAAGGGGAGATTTATTACCTGAACGACCTGGTGCAGCCGTTCAAGGGCGGCGTTGCCGAGATCGGGATGCGGGCCGTGGTTGAGGCGCGCCGGACCCGCCCCGACTGGAGCGCGTACCTGCTCCCCATGGCCATCAAGTATCGCTATCGACGGCCGATACACTCCATCCTCGAGCAGCGAATCCGCTTGATGGAGCGGCGGCTCTCGCTGGGCCACCAGGGCGGCCCGCTTCCCCGGAGGTTGGGCCTGATCATGGCCGAGCTCCTGCGACGCCAGGAGAACATCCATCATCTGGAGCCTGGCCCGGATCGCGCGACCGAACTGGGCGATCGCGTTCAGGAGGTCAGGCGAAGGGTGCTCCTGGAGGCGGAGGGACACTATGCCGGCCCGACCGTCGAAGCCGGGGCCCAGGCGAATGATCGGACGTGGCGGCTCAGCTCCTACCTGCGCGGTCTTCTCAGGCAGGGGCCGCGATACAGCGAGGAGGATCGCGCGGCCTTCCGCATCGACCTCTCGGCGCTGGAGCATGTCGCCCGGATGGCGGGCTGGCGGCCGCGATACACAGACCTCGACCCGTCCCAGGAGCGGCTGGCGGAGACGGTCCTCAACCTCGAGCGCGAGGTCTACGGGATCAAGCGGCCCCGCCAACTGGCCCGGCGCGACGTGTTGCTGCGCATCGGCGAGCCGATCGACCTGGGGCGATTTGTGAAGTCTTACCTCCAGGATGACCGGGAGGCTTGCCACGAGATCGCGGCGCAGCTCCGCGACGCGATCCAGGCCCTCATCGACGCGATCCGCGACTCTGACGGATGACCGTGAACGCGAGAGGAATGACACGAATGTCATTGTATATTGAGTGATGACGCGATAGAATATGTCAGGGATCATCCGAAGGGGATCGTGGAGAGCCTCGCCGGGGTCGCCACGTTACGGGTCCGAACGACCCTCGATTCGACTCGCGGAGGTACGACGATGGTGGGACCGATCCGATTGCCCATGACGGCCGAGGGTGTGATGACAAGGCACCCGCGCACCTGCTCCGCCTTCAGCTCGGTCCTCGAAGCCAGCGTGCTCTTCCAGGACGCCGAGTGCGGCGCCGTGCCGGTGGTCGACGCCGGCCGGCCGGTTGGGATCCTGACCGACCGCGACGTGGCCCTGGCGGTGGCCAACAACCCCGACCTGGGAAACCTGCCCGTGGCCGAGTTTATGCGCAAGGATGTGGTCACGGTCGCGCCTGACGCTTCCATGGAGGAGGTTACGGAGCTCTTCAGCCGTCATGGTGTCCATCACCTCCTGGTGGTCGATGCCGTCGGCCAACTCCAGGGGATCATCGCGTGGTCCGACCTGGCCCCGCATGTCTCCGATGCGAGCCTTGGCCGGATGGTCGGCGAGGCGGGCGACCGGCATTGAGGGCGGGATGCGGGGCCGCGGCCGACCGTCGCGGCCTCCCGGCCCCGCCCGCCGACTTCTCGCTACTTCTTGGCCACGGTCACCTTGAATTCGTTAGTGGCGTTTCCGCCCTTGGTCGGATGCCCCGTCACCTTGACCGTGAAGTCGCCGAGCGAAGCATCGTCGGTGGCCTTGAGCGTGACCTTCGCCTCGGTCTTGCCGTGAAGGATAATGGGGTTTGCAGAGCCGAGCTCCACCCCCTTGGGCCCTTCGGCGAACTCGAGGGTGACGTCCTCCTCGAAGTTCTTCCCGCGCTCGATGCCGATCGTCACCTCCTTCGTCTCCCCCTGGTGGATTGTGGTCGCCATCCGGGGGACCGTCAGATTGAACGTCCTGTCAGCCTCGCCGTAGGCGGGCGGCTTCTGGGCCGGGCTGGTCACTCCCGGCCCGCCGGGGACGGCTTCATTGCACCCGGAGAGGGCGACCATCGCCATTGTCAGGATACCAGCGGTTGTGCGATTCATCGGAGATTTCCTCTTTCGAGAGAAGGAAGGTCCCGCCCCCTCAGTCCCACGCGGGATCGACGCGATCCCAATCAGGGGGTTCGAAGGAGGCGGGCGAAGATCTGGAATACAGGGCTCTTGAACGGGCCGGTACGGCTGGCGCCATCGGGTCGGGAAGGCTTTATTCGTTGTGCTCGTTCGCGAATGCGGCGATCTCCCTCTCCGCCACGTCCCTCGCGTAGCCGTACTTCTTCTGGAGCAGGAGGGCGAGCTGGCCGCTTTCCCCGCTGAAGGTCGTGAAGTCCGCGTCGGTCAGCTTGCTCCACCTCTCCTTCAAAAGGTCCGTGAATTCTCTCCAGTCGCCCGCGATCCGATACCACTTCATGGCGGACCTCTTGAGGTGTTCGCGTAGGAGTTCTCCGGCGCGTTCGCGCCAGGAACCGTGCGGGGCCGGGCGCGATCCGCCCTGCTTCAGAAGCCGCGCGGGATGTATCCAGCAACCAGCAGGACCAGGACGATGACAAGGAGCAGTCCCAGGCCAGAGCTGGGGCCATAGCCCCAGCCCCGGCTGTATCGCCAGGTCGGCAGGCCGCCCATCAGCAAGATGACGAGGATAATCAGCAAGATCAGGCCCATGATCGACTCCTCTCGAGGATTGCTTCGGAATTCGATGGAAAACTCGACGATTTCTTGCAAAACGTCATGTTAATTTGATACGTGATGCAGCGGCAGCCGGACCACGAACTCGCTGCCCAGTCCGAGGCCGGCACTCGTGGCCTGCACGCTCCCCCCGTGCTGCTCGATCAGTCCGCGCACCAGGCTGAGGCCGATCCCCAATCCGCCCGCCGAACGATCCTTCAGGCCCGGTATCTGGGAGAACAGGTCGAAGATACTCGGGAGCTTATCCGAGGCGATGCCGATCCCCGTGTCTCGCACTCGGAGGATCGCCTGATGATCGTTGGCTTCCACGACCACCTCGATCCGCCCTCCCGCCTCCGTGTACTTGGCGCTGTTGTTCAGCAGGTTCGAGGTGACCTGGACGAGGCGGGCCAGATCTCCGTCCACCATGGCCCCAGACGCGGGGAGCGAGATTTCCAGGCGGAGCCCCTTCGCGTCCATGAGGGGGCGCCCGCTCTCGACGGCCTGCGCGACCACCTCCGCGAGGTCCACGAGTCCCTTCCGGAGATGGAGTTTCCCCTGGCCGATCCGGAAGATGTCGAGCACGTCGTCCACCAGCCTTGCCAACTGCTGGGCCTGGCGCTCGACCACGCCCGCGGCCCATCGGATCTCGGGGTCGGCTGGGCCCTTGGCATGGAGGAACTGGATGGCGCTCAGGATGGGAGCGAGCGGGCCCCGCAACTCGTGGCCGAGGACCGCGAGGAACTCGTTCTTGAGGCGGTCGGTTTTCCGGAGGGCCTGATACAGCCTCGCATTCTCGACGACCGTGGCGACACGGTTGCCGAGGTCCTGGGCGAGGTGGAGGTCGTCCTCGGTGTATCGGCGTCCCGAGGCCCCGGTGTAGCAGAAGGTAAATGCGCCGAGATTTCGCTGGCTGGCCGTGAGCGGCACGGCGATCAGCGAGCGGATGTCCATGTCGCGCATGATCTCGAGTTGCCTCGGGCTGGTGGCGACCGTCCTCATCCAGGCGTCGGTGACTTCCGGCACGAACTCGGTCCGGCCTTCGTGCAGGGCTCTTGTGAGCGGATGATATTGTCCGTCGCCATGCGGGTCGAACCGGTCGATCCGCGCTTGCTGCGCCGGGACAGTGTGCATCCACTTCACGCGCGGGGTGGCCTCCTCGGCGGCGCCGACGTCCACGAAACAGAGGTCCGCCAGGAAGGGGATGGTCCGGCGGGCCAACCGCTTCACCGTGGCCTCGTCGTCGCGGGAATCGAACTCGGCGCTTGCTTCCAGGACAAAGCGTTGCCGCTCCTCGACCCGTCGCCGTTCGGTGATCTCAGCCATCGCGCGATCGCGCAGCCTGGTCATCTCGTTCAGTCTCTCGACCTCCCGGAATGTCCGATCATGTGCCTCGAGGAGCGTCTGGCCCAGCGCCTTCAGGAGGTCGGCCTGGACCTGTAGCAAGCTCTGCCCGGGGGAATCGTCCTGGGGGTCCGGCTCGCGGGCTCCATCGACTGGGGAGATGGTCAACTCATCAGCGGGCACCCTGGGCCGAGGCGGAGGTGTCAGGTCGGGGTCCTGGCCGGCGAGGAGGATCCCGATCGGGTGTT
>DAIDJI010000089.1 GCA_027451455.1 Planctomycetales bacterium
CGCCGGCTGGCGGGCTTATCGGTCCGATGGTGACCGGATCGAACCGGGCGATGTCGTGGCGCGGGTTGTTGGTCCGGTTCGGTCGCTGCTGGCGATGGAGCGGCTGGCGCTGAACTTCCTGCAACGCCTCTCCGGGATCGCGTCCCTCACCGCCCGGTTCGCCGACGCGGTCTCCGGCACCCGCGCCGCGATCTACGACACCCGCAAAACGATTCCCGGCTGGCGGGCGCTCGAGAAGTACGCTGTTCGATGCGGGGGCGGTCGGAACCATCGGTCGGGGCTCTACGACGCCGTTCTGATCAAGGATAATCATCTCGCCTGGCTCCGCGAGGCCGCCGGGCCGGGCGGTGCCGATCCGATCGCGGTGGCCGTCGCGACGGCCCGGGCGCACGTCCCGAGCGGGACGGTCGTCGAGGTTGAGGTCGACACGCTCGACCAGCTTGACGCGGCGCTCCGGTGCCGACCCGATATCGTCCTCGTGGATAACCTGGGCCCGGAGGGAATGGCGGAGGCGGTCCGGCGCCGCGAGACGGTCGCGCCGGGCATTTTGCTGGAGGCTTCGGGCGGGATCACGATGGCGACGGTCGCCGCGATGGCGGCGGCGGGCGTCGATCGGATCAGCGTCGGAGCGCTGACCCACTCGGCCCCAGCGCTCGATCTGGCGATGGACTTCGATCCCGCCGCGGTCGATGGTCCGATCGTCGGCGAGGGAGGCTGATCGTCGATGCCGGGACCGGATCCCTCGCGCGCCGCGATCGAGATCGGGCTGCTGGACCGGCTCCGGGCCGCGGGGGGAAATTACGTGGCGATCGACGAGCTGGCGGCGAGCCTGGTCTGGGAACCGGGACGCGTGCTGGCCGGGCTTGAGGCGATCTCGGCATTTGGGTTTGCGATTGAGCGGCACCCTTACCGAGGCGCAGCGTATCGGGGGCCCTCGTCGCGCCTCTGCCCGGATCAGATTGAACACGGCCTGGGCACGATCCGGATCGGGCGGCGGATCGCGGTCTGGGACCGGGTCGCCAGCACGAACGACCTGGCCGCGGCGGCATCGGGCTCGGCGTCGAACGACGGTCTGGTGATCCTGGCCGAGGAGCAGGCGGCCGGTCGCGGCCGGCTCGGCCGGTCGTGGTCCGCGCCGCCGCGGTCCTCGATTTTGATGTCGGTTTTGCTCTTCCCGCCGCGATCGTCTCCGATCGGGGCGCCCGATCATGTCGCCTGGCTGACCGCCATGGCGGCGGTTGCGGTCGCCGAGGTTGTCGCCGATCGGATCGGCCGGGCCTCGGCGATCAAGTGGCCCAACGACGTCCGCGTCGAGGGCCGGAAGATCGCCGGGATCCTGGTCGAACGGCCGGCAGCGGCCCTGGGATCGGCGGCCGTCCTGGGGATCGGGCTGAACGCGAACCTCGAACGCGACGATTTCCCCGACGACCTCCAGGATCGCGCCACCTCGATCCAGATCGAGCGTTCCGGCGTGCCCGACGACCGATCCGAGATCGCCCACGAATTGATCCGACGGCTTGATCGCTGGTACGAGGCCGTCGTTCGGGAAGGTCCCGATGTGCTCGTCCCCGCCTGGCGCGACCGGAGCGAGCACCTGGGCCGGATCGTCTGCGTCGAGACGCCGGTCGGAGCAAGGCTCGGTCGGCTCATCGACCTGGATTTCCGGAGCGGGCTCGTTCTCGAACCGGGCGACGGCTCGCCGGAAATCCATCTTGCGCCGGCCGAGGTCCTGGCGGTCGGGCCGGCTGAGGAGCGCACTGGCCTATGGACCTCCGACCCGTCTGGGGGCTAACCTGGCTCTCAGGAGATCGGTCATCGGTCGCCGGATCGGAGGGCCTTCTCATGGCGAGTTTGTCGAGGGGGCAGTGGCCCTGGATCGTCATCCTGATCGTCGCTAGCGCCGCGCCGGTCGTGCCTGGTTTCGGCGGGACCGGCGACCACGGCGGGCTCCCGGTCGACGCCTCGGACCTGCTCCTCGCGGCTTACTTCCGTGAGTTCCTCGACGAGCGCGACCTCGACGCCTTTCGCGATCGCGTCGACGCCCGATACAGCGAGGACGAGCTCTGCCGCCTCGCCAGGCAGGCCATCGGCGACGAGACGAGGCGAGCCGCCGTCGCGGCGCTCGGGATGCTCGGGACGTTCCGGAAGAGCAACCCCGTGCTCGGCCAGGCGCTCCGAGACCGGGATCCGATCGTTCGACGGATGGCCGAGCAGGCGTGCTGGTCGCTTTGGTTCCGGGCCGATACGCCCGAGCACAACGAGGCGCTTCGCGAGGTGATCGCGACCGCCCGTCGCGGTGAACTCGACCGCGCCGACCAGCTCGCGACCCGGCTCATCGAGGAGGCCCCCCACTTCGCCGAGGCTTATAACCAGCGCGCGATCATCGCGTTTGAGCAGGGGAAGCTCGAGGAGAGCGCCCGCGACTGCCAGCGTGTCCTCGAACGGAACCCCTACCATTTCGGGGCGCTCGGCGGACTCGCCCAGTGCCAGATGAGCCTCGATCGTCCGGACGAGGCGTTGCAAACCCTCCAGCGAGCCGCCCGATTGCAGCCCTACAATCTGGGCATCAAGGACGGGATTCGACGCCTCGCGGCGAGGATGGCGCTGGATTGAGGGGCGGTCTCAGGAATCGCGAGACTCGCGGTCGTCGCGATCGCGGGAGCGGCCACGGGCGCTGGGGCGCTTGAGCGAGGGCCGATGCGGGCCGGCAAAGGCCGAGACGACTTCCGGGAGAGCGCCCAGGTGCAGGTGGATCAGGCTCCCGACCGCGTGATGGTGGAAGAACCAGTCGCCCTCTTCGGTGAGCGTTCCAAAGCAGGCCGGGCACTCGAACCGCTCCAGCCCCGGGATCAGCCGCCATCGCTGGCTCCGGTAGCCGCGGACGACCGTCCCACGAGGGCCGAGCCAGGAGTCGTGCAGCAGCCGGCGCGAGACTGGGGCCGGCGGCAGAGCATCGGCGATGAACTCGGCGACGAACGGGAGGATGCCCGCGCCCCGGTAGAACCGGCCGTCGATCCGCATCCCGCGGCCGAGGTAGGCCGTCCCACCGCCTTCCGAGTAAATCCGACGCCCGAGGCAAACATGCTCCCCGAGCGCGGCGATCATGCTGTGGTTTGCCGAGAGGACATCCACGTGCTGGTCCGGGACGCCGCAGCCGATCATCACCAGCCCGACCCCATCCGGAAGCGCCTCGTCGCGGAGCGGCGAGAATTCCACCAGGTCGGCGCCCAGGGCTTCGAGGGCCTCCAGAGTGTCGGGGAAATAGCCGCCGAAGGCCTCGTCCTGAGCGTAAGCGACCCGGAACGGCCGACGGCCCCGGCCGAGCCATCCGCAGTCGGGATCGGCGCCGGGGAACGGCCGGCTCCGCGCCAGCTCGTCGAGCGCCGGCAGGTCGCTGTAGGGCAAGAAGCCCCGCGCCAGGGCGGCGATCAGGTCGTCATTGAGCCGGGAGCCGGCCGGCTGGCGTTCCAGCGCCTCGCGGATTTCCGGCATCGCCTCGACCGCTCCGACCACCGGCAGGCCGCTGGCCAGCTCCACCAGCCGGACCAGCCCCGAGAGCGTTCGCGAGGGGTCGGGGACCTCGTCGAGCAGGACCGCGTCGGCCCCGTCAGGGATCGCCGGCAGGTGGAAACTCTCCCCGTCGCATCCCCGGCACGAGACCACCGCCAGGATCGGCAGGTCGAGCGCCTCAGCCACCGGACGAAGCTCGCCGGGATGCTCGCAGAGGGTTGTCGAGCACGCCAGAACCTGGCCAAACGTCCCCTCAACCACCGATAACTCAGCCGACGACCCCGATCGTGCCAGCAAACCCCGGCAAACCTCAGGCGGCATCAGCCAGGCGTCGAGGTGGCGGCCCGGCATTCCGGTCACCTGTCCGACGGCCTCCTTGGCGGTAAGGCAAGCCCGCGTGCGGAAATGCTGCACCCGCCACCCCCACCGGGTCAGCCCGGCCAGCATCGCCAGGCAAGCCACCGAAGGCTCGGGACCGATCGCAGAGGTCGCCAGGCCCACCCGAGGGAGCCGGTCATCTACGCCTTGCGGTCTCGCGGGTCGCGACACGGGCTCTCCTCCGGGACCCACGATCAGCCTCCCCTTCGCCGGGGACCGATCGCGACTGCGGCGGACAGGGCCGAATGGCTGGGGATCGTCGGTTGTTCTTCAGGACACGGTCGACCACAAAAATGGTCTGAGATCGGTCCCGATTTACTGCACTCGTGGAAGCGGCCAGGCTCAGGCCCCCAGGCACTTGCCGACCCAGGCTCATGTCCCGACGAACAACGGACCATCAGTCTCCGGGTCGTTCTCGCCCGCGGGGGCCCCCCGGATAACCCTCCATCCCGAAAGGTCCGTGAAAAATGCATTCTTGCATTTAGTGGCAGGGGGGATGCGGTACGAGAGGGGAACGGATTGGCCCAGCTTGATTGTTTTTCCTCATTCGGACACCAATCAGTGGCGACGTAGCAATGATAGGGGCATGCCGGATGAGGTCAAGGGTTTTCGGGAGGGAGCCGGGAGGTGATTCGGCTTGTCGGCAGGGAGGGTTCCCGATAGCCTACGCCCCGCGACGGGCCGGGACGGATTTCGATGGGTGGGGGGATTCCGCGCGATGTTCAGGACGAACGGGCGGGGGATCGAGGCCAGACCTGGCGAGGGCGAGTGGATACTTCGCCTGGCGCTCGTTGCGATGCTGATGATCGTCTCGCGATCGGCGGCTGGCGAGTCGTCGAAGGGGCCGGCGCGGACGTCGGGGGCCTCGGATGGGACGGCCGAACCGCGGACCGAGGCGGAGGTCTCGGCGCTTCGGGCGGAGGTCGCTGGGCGGCTCCAGGCGATTGGGGCACCGGCGACGAGCCAGGCTCAGCCGGGTGGCTCGGGCGCCGGGGTGACGGCCTCTGCGGCCTTGCCGAAGGCGGCGGAGGCGGCCGGGTCGTCGGTCGACGCGAAGATCCGTGAACTGCTCCAGGAGCGTCTAAAGCTGCTCGAAGAGTATGGCAAGGAGCTGGCTGCATTCGAGAAGGCGAGCCATCCCGAGCCGAGTCCGGAGAAGCAGGCCGACGAGGCCCGGACCGAGTGGGCGCGGTTGCAAGCGCTTCTCCGTCAGGCGGGAGCGCATCCCGAGGTGCTGTTGCCGCAGGCGTTCCGGGACTCGGGGAAGCCGGCGGTGAGCGTTGAGATGAAGGAGGCGATCCAGGCCGCTGCCTCCGATCGAAAGGAGAGCCAGGCGAAGCTGGAGGCGATCCGGGCCGAGGCGGCGGAGGTCGAGGCCCGACAGAACGCCCACCGCGCCGAGCGCGACAAGCTTTTCCAGGCGGTCGCGGCGATGAAGGCCAGGGGATCGGAGCGGACCGAGTCGGCCGCTGAGTCGGCGCCGGCGCCCGGTTCGGCCTCGCCGACGGCAACGGCCGCCCTGCAAAAGCTGGCGCACGAGCGGAAGGAAAACGCCGACTGGAAGGCGAGGCTGTCGGCCGCTCGGCTCCGGGCGGTCGAGGCTCAAATCGCGCTCGAAACACGGATGGCCGGTGTTCGCGAATGGATGATCCAGGTCGCCCAGGCGCAGGAGCAGGTGGCCTCCCGAACGCTGGCTCTCCTGCAATCGCGGTACAGCGACGCCGCCGAGCAGCAGGAGCGCGCCCTGAAGGCCCGGGCCGCCGCCGAGGAAAAGGCCGCCCTTCGGGCCGACGACCCCCTGGAACGCTATCGAGCCCGCCGACGCGCCGAACTGCTGGACCTGGAAGCACAGGTCGTGAAGCACGAGCAGGCGCTGGCGACCTCGCCGAGCCCCTCGCTCCCCGAGCAGCTTGCCCTGGCCGATCGAGCTGGACACGACTTCGAGCGGGTCAAGCAACTGCTCGATGACGGGCGGGTCAGCCGGCTCGACGCGATCCGGCTCAATAATGACTTTCGCCGGATCGGCCCCGAGCGCGATCAACTGATGCGCAAGGAGATGGCGATCGCCGAGGCCCGACTTCAGTTTTACGAGGACTCCCTGACCAGCGTCGAGATCGAGCTCTTGCAGGACTCGTTGCACGACCGATTTGAGCTGGAATTGCTCAAGGAGAGCCTGCCGCCGTCGCGATGGGCCGAGGGGCAGGGGCTCCTGGATGACCTCGAGCGCGATCACCGGGGGCTGCTCGATCGCCATCGCAAGGTCCTCGAACGACTCTGCGACGAGACCGAGCGCACGCTTGACCAGGTGGCGCGTCGGCTCGCCATACTGGACGAGGAGTACGCGTTCATCCGGACGCACATCTTCTGGGTGCGTGACCGAGAGCCGATCGGCGTCTCCACACTCCGCCAGGCGATGCGCGAGGCGAAGCACCTGGCGCGAGCATTCGTCCGGCTGGCACGCGAGGCGACCACAACGCGGAGCTGGGGCCGGTCATCGCCCGAGTTCTTCGCCGCGGCGATTGCGGCGCTCGGGCTGCCGATCGGCCTCATTCGCGTTCGTCGGCTGGTTCGGGCTCGGCTCGGAAGGGAGATGGGCGTGCAAGGGAGTTCGATTCGCTGATAAGTGTTAATTTTCTACCGATTAAAGATTATGATAACACAAAGATTTTAAAATAACGTTAAATGTCTGAAGGGATTGCATCTGCGATTTGAGGAGAGCTCGGCTCCGGTCGGGCGCGGGGCGAGGGGGCGGTGGGCGATGTCGAGAGGCGTCGAGGACGGTCGGTTTGTGGTCGGACTGCGAACTCTGGCGCTGGGGGCGGCGGCGGCGGCGGTCTGGCCGGGTTATCTGGTCCTGCTGGCCTACCTGGCAAGACAGGCGCCCTGGTCTCGCGGGCTGAGCTTTCTGGTCGCCGCGGAGCTGATCGGTGTGGCGCTGGCGGTTTTTGCTCACGACCTGCTCCGCTGGATGGCTCGGCCCTCGGGGTGGGCCGAGCGATACCTGGGGATGGCGGCGCCGGTGGCGCGGCAGCTTGGTCGTGCCGGTCGGTTTCTTGTGGTGGCGGCGGCGGTGCTGTTGCTGCCGGCCCGGCTGATCGACAGCGGGCTGATCGCGCCCGAGGGCCGGTTGATCTCGGCACCGGCGTTCAGCCGGTTGCTGATCCTGGCGTTTGAGCTGGCGGTCTGGGGAGTGAGCGTTCGACTTTTGACGGGCCGGTCGCCGATGCTGGCGAGCCTGTCGGCGGTTCTGGGGTCTGGGACGGATGAGCCGTCGACGGGCGGGTCCTGGCTGCGCGGGGGGCTGAAGTGGGTCCGTCGACATCGACGCACCGTGGCGACGCTACCGATCGCCGGGATCGGCGCTGTGATTGCGCTCGATATCTTCGGGTATAGCTTCTCGGCGCGTCGGCTGGCGATGGCCGGCACCCAAACGGCGACGGTTGTGATGGTTGCCCTGGCGGCGTATCGGGCCATGGCCCGGCTGATTGACGGGCATGTCGGAAGCTGGGCACGGGCGCACCCGCCGCGTCGGCGGTCATGGGCTGCGGCGCTGACCTCGGCGATGAGCCGGCGGGGCGCGTCGCGATCGCCGAGGGGGGCCGGTTTGCCGGCGCCCGCGCCCGAGTCCGCATCGAACGCCGACGATCCCGCCGCGACCGTGCCTCGTCCGGAGGACCTGGCCGCCGGGCTCCGGCGCCTGGTCGGATGTGTTGTGGCCTTGCTGGGCTTCCTGGCGGTCGCCTGGCTTTGGGAACTCGATCTGGCCTTTCTCCGGTTCCTGCTCAATCAGCCGCTCTGGTCGGTGGATGAGCAGACGCTGGTGACGGTCGGCGACCTGATCCAGGCCTCGGTTATCGTGGTCGCCGGCGTGCTGGCCTGGCGGTACATGGGGACCATCTTTGCCTTGACGTTGTTCCACCGGATGCCTGATGACCCGGGTGTCCGGTTCGCGGTGGTGATGCTCTGCCGGTACGCGGTGCTGGTCGTTGCCTCGATCGCCGCTCTGGGCGCGATCCGGCTGGACATGGCCCGGATCGGCGTTGTCCTGGCGGCGCTGGGCGTCGGGCTTGGATTTGGGTTGCAGGAGATCGTCTCGAACTTCGTCTGCGGGATCATCCTGCTGCTCGAACGGCCGATCCGGATCGGCGACGTGGTGACGGTGGCAGAGACCACCGGGCGAGTCGACCGGATTCACATCCGAGCGACCACGATCGTCAACGCCGAGAATCAGAGCATGATCGTGCCGAACCGCGAGTTCATTACGGGGAAGCTGGTGAACTGGACCCACAATGACAAGATTCTGCGGGTAACGGTCCGGCTCATGGTGGAATATGGGACGGATCCGGACCGGGCGGCGGAACTTCTCATTTCCACGGCCCGCCGCGACCCGGACGTGGTAATCAGCCCGGCGCCATCGGCGATGATGGAAGGCTTCGGCGAGTCGGGGCTGACCTTTGTTTTGCATGCCTTCGTACCCGACCCTGCGCTGATTGGACCGGTGAGGCACCGGCTCTGCGTTGAGATCCAGCGGCGGTTGGACGAGGCCGGGATGCGGATTCCCGTGCCGATCCGCGAGGTCCGGCTGCTGGGGGCGGCTGCGGCCTCGTCGGTCCCTGAGGATCACCCAGTTCGCCGCGATGCCGCGGCGACCCTGCCGGCGGGGCCGCACGCGCGTGGGGCTGTCGGGCGGGTCGAGGAACGGGCCTGATCGCCTCGATCTCGGCAAAATTCGCCGCGAGGATCCGGCGGATTCGTCATCGCGATGCGCGCTGCCTGGATGACCCGCGCGGGGCGCTGGGATTGGCCTGTAATAGGTTGATCCTCGCCCGGCTTTCCATCCGATGGATTAGGTGCCGGTGAACGGGCGGGTGAGACGGTTGATAGGTCTCCCCAGGATGTCCCAAACCGGGCCCGCCGTCGCTTGAGGAGAAGCGTGGGGAGCCCCGAGGCGGGCGACGGGATCGCAGAGGACCGCGAGGAGGAGGGATTGGATATGGCGACCGCTCGGCTGCGTGTCTTCCCGAACGACGAGGATGAGACGGAGAATGGACAGGTCCCCGCCATCCCGATCAAGCTGAGCGACCTCTATCCACTGCTGGCCCAGGCTTATCGCGACAATTATGTCTGGCTCCGCGACTTCGAGGACGACGAGCTGCTGGTCGGTAGCGACCTGTACGAAGTGGTTCGGGCGTTCGCCAACTGCCGGCCATCGGCCTGATGGGGCGGTGCGGTCCGGTCTTGCCGTGCGATCGGTGAAGGTCTAACCTAGGAGTCCAGCGGGCCGGCGCGGCGGGCGATGTCCCCCGACGGAGCTGGCCCATCCCGGTGGGCCTTCCCCATGGTCGTTCACCAATCCGGCCCGGCCGATGAGGCCTTCACGATCGAGCGTCGGGGTGACCTCACGGTCATTACGGGCACCGAGGAACTTGAGAAGGTCGAGTACGGGCTAGAGGAGGCAGTTTCGAAGCTGATCCTCAAGCCGCTCGAATCCGAGGTTGAGCCTCAGGTTGTTTTCGACCTCAGCCAGGTCAGGTTCTTTGGCTCGAACTTCCTCGCCCTGCTGATCCGATGCTGGAAGCTGGTCCTCGCCCGGGGTGGGACGATGGCCCTTTCGGGGCTGGATGCGCGATCGCGTGAGTTACTCCGGGTCACCTCGCTGGACATCGTCTGGCCGATCTACGATTCGAAGAGGGAAGCGATCGAGGCCCTGCTACTGGATTGAACCGGACGGGCCGGTGTGGGTCCGAAGGGGTGCGGTCGCGGGGGTTCGTGTCCGCCCGCCGTTGACAGGCTCGGCGGCGAGTCTGATGATGGATCGTCAGCAGGAGTCGGGATCGGGGACTCTTGTGTCCGAGCGCGCCGAGGACGTCGTTCCCGGCCGCGGCCGGATCCCGTCCTGCCGGAGCGGAGCCGCCATGGGCATTTACGACCGTGAATACCTCCGAGACGAGTCCTCGGGCTCCGGCCTCTTCGGCGGGATCTCGCCGGTCACCAAGTCGCTGATCGCGATCCACGTGATCGCCTTTCTTCTGCTGCAACTGCTCTTCCACGATCAGGGTCGGACCGCTTCCCAATGGCTGGCCGCCTCGCCCGAATGGACCCTCGGCCATCACCGATATTTCCAGCTCCTGACGGCCTCGTTCGTCAGTACTCAGCCGATCGCGTTGCTGTTCGACATGATCTTCTTCTGGTTCATGGGCCGGGAGATAGAGGCGAGGTACGGCTCGCCCGAGTTCCTGTTGTTCTACCTGGGCGCCGCCGTCCTGACGACGGCCGCGGGACTGCTGGTTGCCGCCTCGGTCGGGCCCACCCTGGCGATGCTTCCCATCGCCGGTCCCTGGGGCGCCATCCTCGCGGTGATGACGCTGTACACGCTGTATTATCCCCGTCAGGAAATCCTGTTCTTCTTCATCATCCCGATGCCGATGTGGGTGCTGCTCACCATTTTCATGGTGCTGCCGTTTCTGGGTTTCTTCGGGGGGAACTCGCCCGGAATCGACCTCGCGATCGTTCTCGCCGGCGCCGGTTACGCGTATGCCTACAAGCAGGTGGACTGGCGGTGGACACAACTGATCCCGGCTCGTCGGTTTCGGCCCCGGCTCCGGATCTTCACGGGCTCGTCCGCAAAGGAAGGGGCGCGTGCGAAGGGATGGAGCCCGTCCCGCCCTTCGACGGCCGCCGGTGGTGGGCGAGCACCTTCGGTCTCGGTCTTGCCCGAGGACCAGCTTGACGCCCGCGTCGACGAGATTCTCGCCAAGATCGCCCGGGACGGTCGCGAGAGCCTCTCCGACGACGAGCAGCGGATCCTCCAGGAGGCGAGCCGGCGCGCCCGCATGCGACGGAGCGACCGCATTTGAGTCCTGACCCCACGATCACCATCCGCCGTGCCACCGTCGCCGATATCCCGGCGATCGTCGAGTTCAATCGCCTGCTGGCGCTCGAAACCGAGTCGAAGCGGCTCGACCTCGAGACTCTGCGGTCGGGTGTCGAGCTGGCCGTTCGCGATCCGGATCGCCTTCGCTACTGGATCGCCGAGGTGGATGGCTCGCCGGGTCCTGCCGGACAGGCCGCGGTCAGTCGAGAATGGAGCGACTGGCGGAACGGGTGGATCTGGTGGTTGCAGAGCGTCTATGTGACCGCCGATCATCGCCGCCGGGGCGTCTTTCGAGCGCTCTATCAGGAGGTCCGCCGCGAGGCCCGATCCCTCCCTGAGGTGATCGGCCTGCGGCTCTACGTCGAGGACGCGAACGCCGCGGCCCATCGGACGTATCAGGCTCTCGGCATGAAGCCGGGCGGTTATTCGGTCTACGAGGAACTCTGGATCAAGGTTTGATCCCCCTACCCAGCGACCTTCCCTCTACAAGCAGGGACGGCCGCGCCGGGGCCAGGCGCGGCCGTCCGCCCGAGAGCCATCTCAACGATCGCGACGGAGCCGATCGAGTTCGGCCTTCAGGCGATCGATCTGTGCCTCGAGATCCTGGATTCGGCGATCGGTCTCCGGGCCCCGACCACGACGCGGTTCACGGGCGCCGGGGCGCGGCGGGGGCGGTCCGTCGTTCTCGGCCGTGGCCTCGGTCCGGAGGTTGGTGAGGGTCTGGACCTCAAAGTGGGTGTCGCCCCTGGGTCCGGTTTCCATCCAGCCAGAGGCGCGAACACGGTCGCCTCGGGTGGCGGCGGCGGCGAAACGCTCGGCGAGGTGGGGCGGCCAGTGGAGGATCGTTCCGTCGCTGAGGACCGCACCATCGATCTCGCCCCTCGGCGCCGTGGTCATCCGTTCGACAACTCCCTCGGCCGTCCGGGACTCGCGGTCGCTGGGTCCGATCGGAGCCCGGCGACCCGGGGGACCCGGCGGCGGCGGCAGAGGCCGGCCCCGACGTCCCCGGCCTGGCGGTGGCGGGGGTGGTCCGTCGTTCTCAGCCGTGGCCTCGGTCCGGAGGTTGGTGAGGGTCTGGACCTCAAAGTGGGTGTCGCCCCTGGGTCCGGTTTCCATCCA
>DAIDJI010000090.1 GCA_027451455.1 Planctomycetales bacterium
GATCCTGGGGCGCCCGTAGCTGGGCCACTCCAGGGCGATGCGATGGATGGCATCACGCAGTTCCATGTCGCCGTCCGGCTGCGGTGGGCTACCACCCCTGTCGAAGCGGTAGAAGCCGGACCGGCTGACCCGGCCCAGCTCCACCATGCGCTCAATGGTCAATCCCCGGTCGGCCTTCACTTCTTCTTGGACCTTCCGGTAGATTGCGGATTTCCAGTCAGTGCCTGCAACATCCGCTGCTCCTCGATGCGCTGCAAGCACCCCTTCAAAAAATCGATTTCGAGGGCCTGCTGGCCCACCTTCCGTTCCAGCTCGGCGATCCGGGCATCCGCACGGGTGAGATTCACGAATTCCTCGACGACGTGGCGGTTCGTCAGGAGATAGCCCCTGGCGTCGATTGCGAAGCAGGTGCCGCGGCTCCCTGGGACCTCGACGACCTCGCCCGAGTTCAGGTCGGTGATCGTGGCGCCCGCGACGACCAGGCCGGTGGCCTGGGCGATCCGCTCCGACATGTGGGAGTCGACATAGCCCGTACCCGGGGCAGGGATGTCGGGCGCCCCGACGAGGCCGAGCGGAGCGGCCGAGCGATGCCGGTGGACGGCGAAGAGGGCCAGCCCGGTGAGAACCCCGAGGAGCAGCAGGCCGCCGACGAACCAGAGCGGGACGAGTCGCCGTCGCCATGCTTTCGGGGGCGCGGCGCCAGTGGACGGTGCAGGACCGATGCTCGGTCCCTGGGCCGCCGGCAGGATCTGGGCGAACTCGGGGATGTCGCGCAGAGCACGCCAGGCCGGGTCGCCCTCCTTCCAGAACAGGGCGCCGGCCGGGATGAGGCCCGATCGTATCCGATCCGTCATCTGCTCGGCCGTCAGAGGACCGATCGGCGCCCCCGATTGGTCGTAGTACCAGGCCGGGCCCGAGGACCGAACCGCGCCAGCCAGGGGCAGGCCCTCATAAGAGGGCTCGACAATCGGGGCGGGAGAGAAGAGCCATTCGACCTTCGAGGCCGTCAGCCAGTTCCTTCGATCCCGGGACACCTCGTGGAACTGGGAGATCTGGCCGCGATCTCGCATGGACTCGACCTGAGCTTGTGCGAACGGACCGAGGACCCGCCCCTTGGCCCGAATATACCAGCCTTCGGATTCATCGGACATGGCGTGACAAGCCTCGAAGGAGGTGGAGGGACGATCTATCGGGCTTCTCGGACCAGGAAGATCGGGCGGCCCTCAGCGAGCGTCGCGCCGTCGCGGGCCTCAATCACCGGCCGTCCGCCCTCGATGTGGCCCAGCTTCCGCAGTCGAGCCGTCCGTTCCACGGGCAGCACAACCCAGAGCTCGCCCTCACGCGGTAATTTGGCGCCGGCCCGGACTTCCCAGACCTCGCGAACCTGGGAGAGCCAGCCCGCGAACGTGTAAGTCCGATCGATCCCGCGTTCCATTTTTTCACGCAGGCTATCGATCTGGGCGGATTGCGGAAGCAGGCGTCGGAGCTGCTCAACGGCCTGCTCCGCCCGCTGCCGATTTCGCTCCAGGTTGTCCGTCTCCGGATTCATCCAGGGAATGTTGATGTCCACATCGGCCACGTTGAGCTGGTCCTTAAATGGTCCGAAGGCCTCCTTCAACGGTTCGCTCCCCTCGGCGGCCGAATCGAGGACCCGGCGAAGCATCGACACTTGCAGAATCGGATCGATTTCGGGCTCGTTGAGAATTCGAGCGAGAAGCTCGCGCATGACCTTCTCCCATTGCGCGAGTCTCGCCTCGTCGGCCAGGGCAGGCTTGAAGTCGGCGGCGATCCTCGATTGCGGAGCCCGGTCGACAGAAACGATCATGCTCCTGGAGATGATCCTGGCCTTCTGATTCCCGCCGAACGAGTCCAGGCTCAGGAACTGCAAGTAGTTCGCCTTCTCGGCCGGACGCCCGGTGGTGTAATACCTTCTCGTCAGCAGGCGGCCGCCGACCTCCCTGTCCGTCACGGCCACCATCCAGACGTTATCCACGAGAATGTCGGAGAACAGGCGGAGAATCCTTGATTGCGGATTACCGTCCTTGCCCGGGGCCCGGCGCTCGATGGCCTCCATCATGTGCTGGTAAGCGGCGACGGCCGTGGCGTCCGGAAAAGCGGGATACTGCCGGAGGAACTGGGCGCAGATGTCGGCGCGGGTCCTGGCCTCCCCAGGCGGGAGGCCCTGCGCCCCAGGTTTCCATTCAGCCGTGAGCCGGCTCCATGCCTCGAGCGACTCCCAGATTGGGCGTTCCTTCAGAACGTCCTGGAAGGCCAGCGCGCGTGGCGAGGTGGGGTCGGCCTGGATGTAGGCCTCCAACGCCCGCGCGAACGGCCCGGCGGCGTCCTTCTTGCCGGAAGTCGAGTAGGCCGAGGCGGTGGTCGCCTCCTCCAGCAAGCCCGCGAGTCGATGAGCCTGAGCAAGGCGATTGCGGGCCTTTTCCAGCCGCTGACCGCTATCCTGAGCCAGGCCCCTCAGCTCGTCGCCGATCAGATCAAGCTCGGAGGTCAGCTCCAAAAACGTGCGCTGGTGCCTCGAGATCGCCTGGTCGATGGCGGCCTCATCGACGGGCGGCGATTCGAACCGCCGATCGATCTCGTAGAGTCCCTGTCGTATCTCCTCGATCCGCGGACGGACGACCGTTTCGTGCCGGGCACGCTCGGCCAGCAATGCGGCCCGGCGCTTCTCCGCAAGGCGATCGATCGCCTGCGTTTCGGTCTCGCGCCGGGCCATCTCGCGGGCCTCAGCGAGCGCCTTTGGGTCGGCAATACCCAGGGGAGCCTGCTCGGCCTCGCGGAGGGCCTTGTCGAACCGGACCTGACGTTCCGTCTCGCGGGTCTGGGCCGCGTTGAACCGCTGGAGAGCCTCGATCATCGGGGGGAACTCAAGCAGTCCCGGATCGGACTTCTCGAGGGCCTTGACGAAATCTCCGGCGCGATCGATCTCTCCCAGTTCGACCAGATCGGAGATCGAGACCGCGATCTTCGCGGACTCACCGTCACGGATGTTCCAGCGGACGAGGGCGAATACAAGCCCAGCGACCAGGAGGCCCGCCGCGACCGATCCGGAGACGATGAGACGAAACCGTCGCGAATGGGATGACTCCGCAGTCCTCAGTCGCGAGAGGAAGCGTTGCTGGAGCTCCTCAGGTATCCCCCGCCCGTGGGCGAGGACGGCCTGGCCTAATCGCTCGAGCTCGTCGGGTGGGACGAAGGCAGGGTCGTCGAGGGTCTCGATGAGGGCGGCGAGCGCTGACTCATGGCCGCGATCGGCGGCATCGCGGCGGTCCTCGTCGTCGAGCCAGGCGAGGGCCGACCCGACCCGTCCCCAGATCGGATCGTCCGGGTCCGGGGGCTCCGAGGCGGTCAGGGCGATCCATTCGTTGCGGGCGATCCGACCGCGGATCGGATCTCGGGCGGCGAAGGCGTCGTTGAGCCGGCTGTCCAGCTCGGCGAGCGCGGCACGGGTCTTCTGGCCGCGGAGCTGGGCATCGGCCCGGACCAGGCCCTGGACGAGGACCTTTGGAGGCGGCTCGGCCCATGTTTGCTGCTGGACCTCGGCGAGGAGGCGCGCCAGGTGCGCCGGGTCGCGGAGCCGAGCGGCCTCAGCGGCCTCAATCTGGATCTGTCGGAATCGTGCCTTCTCAAAGCCGCGCAGGTCGTCGCCCCAGACCAGATTATTCGCGTCCTGGGCAGCGAGTTGCCGTATGACCCCGAGCCGCAGCCGCAAAGGGGCCCGCTGCATGGCCAACCGGCGGTGCCGGACGAGCAGGTTCTGGAGTGGCTCCTCCTGGGCATAGGCTTCGTTGAGGAACCCCGCGGCCTCCATCAGCAGGGCCGGCGCGGCGGCCAGCCCGTAGGCTCCGACCAGCTCGTCCCATCCGGACCGCTCCGGGAAGTCGAGCTCTCCGACCGCGTCGAGCAGCCTCGGTTCCGAATCGGCGAGCTGGATCGCCTCCGACCGCAGGCCCTGCTGCAAGAGCCACTGGCACCGCCCCAGCCGCTGGTTGACCTCGGCGCAAGCCGTCGCATAATCGGCCGCAAGCTGCGCCATGCGGTCGTTCCGCGTCTGGTCGCTCGCCTGCACGATGCCCCGAATCTGGTCGATGATCTGGTGGTACTCGGACATTGTGACTCGATCCCTAGGGCGCGGCGATGGGGGTGGTCGAGGTGAACTTGAGGACCTCCATGTTCGCCAGCTCGAGCTTGGCTTCATCGATGTTCCAGGCTACCTTCAAACTTATGGATGATTCGAACAGGCTCGCTAATGCTCGCATTCGCCGAAGAGACCTGGTGAGCTCGCGGATTCTGCCGCGAAGGACCGGTTTTTCGTCTTCCCTCTCGGCATCATTCAGCTTCTGCTCGGCCTTGCCCTTGTCGACTTCTGCCCATTCGATCCTTGCCTTCAGGTTTCGAGGATTATCGTCCAGAAGTTTCAAGACAACGATCGATCCTTCATCGGCCCGACTGCCGTGCAGGTCGTTCGTCTCTGAAACCTCGATAGAAGATTTCCTGGTCACGACGCGACGGACGAAAATGTCCTCGCCCTTTCCGGCTTTGACGAAGAGTTTCGGTGTATGCCCATCCTTCTGGAAGCCGAACTTGCACAATTTGACCGTCAGCAATGGCTCACCTTCATATTCGGCGACCCATGAGTCGTCCTTCTCCCTGAGTTCGGGCGGCTTCCCGCCCTTGCCCTGCTGGAGGAAGCAATCCGTGATTTTCAGCGAATGGAACTTATCATAATACAAATTCAAAGGGTCCCAGCTATAAAAGGTGTAGCTGCCATGGCGACTCCTCTCCGAGTCGAGACGTTCCTCGAATTCGCGCCGGTCGCTGGAGATAGAGGGTTTTTCCCTCAAAATGCAATACCGAGGTTTCCCGTCGCCTGGGCAGATCTTTAGAATGCCGCCGCGAAGGATATCGCGCTCCGCCCTCATCTCATTCGGTCGCATTTCGGCCCAACGGAATTCGATCAAGCCATTTGCTGAGGCCCGGAAACTTGCCAGCTTCCTTGATCGCGCCTCCATCAGACCCAGACCAGAGACCCTGGAAGGGACGGTCACTTCCAGTCCTCCGAGGACGGGCGTCGGTTCGAGGTCCTTGTATCCCAGCAATTCCAGAGATTTCACGGGGAGGAGACCATCGTCCAGTTTGATCGGCTTCTGCTCGAACGTTCCGCCAACGCCCGAGACGGGTTCCTCCAGATGACAGAAGAGCGGTTGGACTGTCGTTGAAGGGGGCGCTTGAGCGACCGGCGGCGGTGAGGGCCGTTTGGAGTCGTGTTTCTCGGGATTCTTCTTCGGCTCCGCCGGCTTCGAGGCCACAACCGGGGCGGCCCTGGGCACCGGTTCCATCCTGGATTCGGGTACAGCCGCCAGCGAAGCTTTCTCCCGATCCCGCTCGGCCTGTTCCTTTTGCTGTTTCTTCTCCTCGACGATCTTCTGATTCTTGGTGACCTTCTCCCGGACGGCGGAATTGACCCCGAGGAGCTCCATGATCGGACCCCGGAGGAACCGGCCTCCGAGTGCGAGAGGCACGAGACAGGCCACCAGGATCCCCGCGATCAGCCATCCGGTTCGTCCTGGCCGCGGCGCGATCTCGCGACTGTTTGGTCGTCCTTTCATCGGAGATAAGCGCGCTGCAAGCTCCGGCATCAATTCAGAATGGCCAGGCACACTCGCGGGCCTTTCAGGCGGAGTGGTCCCGGCGACCGGGAAGGGCCTTGTCGCCTTCCCAGCAGGTGGGTGGGCTCGGTCGGCGGACATCGGGGCTGAAGATGCCTCCGTCCTTTCGAAAGGCTCGCCGCTCCGGGCGGCGTGGACGAGCGGACCGCCCTCGGCGCGCCGGGGCGGGCCGCACAGGTCGATCACCAGGGCGCCGGGGAGCCGGCGCGCGGCGACCGCCTCCGGCGAGCCCTCCAGGACGCCCCGCCAGGTGTAATTCACCCCACGCGGGGCCTGGGTCAGGTAGGTCCCGAATTCCACGTCCCAGCGACGGGAGACCGGCAGGAGGGCGATCGCCTCGGCGACGAGCGGGAGCAGGTCCATCCCCGGCCGGAAGAGGAGGAACGCCGGACGTCGTGGGTCGGTCAGGAACGCCTCGGCCAGCACGCCGGCCCATCCGGCGTCGCCGGTCGTTGCCGCCCAGGTCGCGGCGACCCCGCCGGGGTGGTCGCCCCGCGGCACCGGCCGCCCCGCGTCGAGCAGGCGCGGCTCGCCGTCCCAGACGCTCTGCATGAACCCCGGCCGCCCGAGCAGCCAGGCCGGCCCGCCCTCGGGTCGTTCGTCCCCGTCGAGGACGACGTGATGCGCGTACTTGTTCGTCCGCCCCGAATAATCCAGCCCGGCGGGGCCGACGCGCGACAGGATGCTCAGCGGCCGACCAGCCAGGCTGAAGCGCACGTGCGAGAAATGGACCGGGTTCAGGGGCGCCGACGGGTCGTGCGGTGGAAAGACGGGCTGATAGCCGCTCAGGTTCTCCAGCCGCTCGAAGAGGGGGCCCGGCAACTGGGGCGTCATGGCCACCGTGCAGAACCCGCGCGACCCCGGCTTCAGACCTCGGGGGAGCGACGTGTAGTGGAGTTCCTGGCTCATCCTGCGACCTCCAGACGATACGAGGCGACTGCGATGGGCAGAGGACCTCTCCTGCGAGGGCCCGACGGACCATGGACGACCCGGGCCATCCTTCAGGCGGTCTTGACGCGACGGATCAGGCGGGGCACCAGCGCCGGCAGCACCCGGGAAACCGCGAAGAGCAGCGGGACGGTCACCCACCGCGGCCGGATGTCGCGCGGGCGAATGCCGGGCAGCCCGGTCTGAGGATCGATCTCCACCCTTGCGCCAAGCGAACTGACCGCGATGTACGTGACGTCCTTCGCGAACGACTGCACCGCGGCGACCAGTTCGGGACAGTGTTGCATCAGGAGCGCCCGTAGCACGGCGGACCGGCGCTCAATCCGTTCGACGTCGACGCCGGTCAAATTCCCCTGTGCCCGCCAGGGCTCATCCTCGCCGCCGTCGTCATCGAGGAGATGGGCCCATTCATCAAGCTTCGAGAGAACCACGATCAACGGGCTCTCGAACCTGGCGTTCTGTGAGAGCCCGGCGTGGCGGCGAATCCGCGCGGCGGCCTCGTTCAGGATGGTCTCCTGGCGGCTGAGTCGGGCGGCGCGCTGCGACGTCTCGCCCGCATCACCGCCGCGGCAGAGGGTGCGGAATCGCAGGTCCTGCGTCGGGTCGAACAGGAACAGGATCGCCTGCGAGCGGGCCAGGTGCCGCGTGACCGGGCTCGAGGACGAGTCCTGGCCTGGCTGGAAGTGCTCGCCGGCATTGTCGTACAGGCAGAGCATCCGCGCCGCCTTTTCCGGATCGCCGCCCGGATGCCCGTCCTGCGGCTGCATCGCGAAGAGGAATGGGCGCGGATAGTTGACCGTCTGCTGCCCGTACGTCACCGTATCGTAGAGTTCTCCTTGCAGTTCCGTCTTGCGGATCAGGCCGCCCAGCGGAATGACCTCGGCCTGATCGGGGTTGAGGAACAGCGATTCTTCACAGTCGTTCAGGGAGCGATTCGAGGCAGGGTCGGCGTCGGTGAAGCCGACCTTGAATTGGATCGGC
Organism: Planctomycetales bacterium; assembly: GCA_027451455.1. Classification (GTDB taxonomy): domain Bacteria; phylum Planctomycetota; class Planctomycetia; order Isosphaerales; family Isosphaeraceae; genus JAKAUH01. The sequence goes on from DAIDJI010000090.1 coordinate 7,614, forward strand.
AGGGTCCGGCGCAACTGCCAGGTCATCGCGGTCAGAAAGTAAGATTTGCCGCTGGCCGGCGCCCCCAGGATGGAGACAAAGAGCGGCTCCATCTCCATCATCGCCCGGGGGATGGGGAGATGGCACCGGGGACAGGCCATCGTCCGGCACGTCATCCCCTTCGGATCGACCGCATCGCCCTCGAGCGTATATCGACTCGGCAGGAAGCGCTGCTGGCTCTCCGGCCCGAGGAAAGGATCGCCCAGGAGGTCCAGATGCTCGGAGATCCAGAGAACCTGCTCAGGGGAGAATCGTTCCCAGCAGTGGGGGCATGTAACCTGGGGCAGGAGCTTCAAGGGCGAGATCGCACCTGCGGCCACCTGGTCATAATGTCCGAGCGCGATGGCCATCTCATTCCCCTCGACGTGGGAACAGGATTCCGACCCGAGGCCGGGACTCGAAGATCAGAGTATGGGAGACAAGGGAGCCGACGTATCTGAAATGCTTCGTTGCAACCTTTCACCGAATCAATCGCGGTGAGTATACCGATGGCCATTTCGGACGACAAGATCCCTGTCCTGTTTACTCGGATCATCGGATGATCGCGCGATCGCGCTAGCTTGACGCCGGGGGGAGGGTTAGAATGTGCCGATTCCCGCCCGCGTGGCCAGGAACGGGATGGCGGCGCATGGGACCGCGCCCAAACCGAAGAAGAAGAGGACGCCGACGGTGAGCGAGGCCCGATCGAGGCTGGTGATCCTGGGAATCGGCGACGACGGACCGGCCGGGTTGACCGAGTCGGCGCGGCGGACCCTTGCCGAGTCCGATCTCATCCTCGGCCCGCCGACCGTGCTCGGACTTCTGGACGCGTTCCCCGGCCGCAAGGAGCCACTCGAGGCCGACATGAGCCTCGCCCTCCGGCAGGTCCGCGAGGCCCTCAACGCCCGACGGCCGGTGCTGGTCAGCGGTGGCGATCCGCTCTTTTACGGCGTCGCCCGATATCTCTGCGACCGGATCGGCAAGGACCAGTTCGAGGTCGTCCCACACGTCAGCAGCATGCAGTTGGCCTTCGCCCGGATCAAGGAGAGCTGGGACGACGCCTATTTGACCAGCCTCGCCGGACGACCGATCGAATCGGTCGTCGACCGGATCCGGATCGCTGAGAAGGTCGGCGTTTTCTCCAGCGACGACTGCCCACCCTCAAGGCTCGCCCGAGAGCTCCTCGACCGCGGGATCGACTACTTCCGCGCGTATGTCTGCGAGAACCTCGGCTCGCCGGATGAGCGAGTCACCCAGGGCGAGCTGACCGACCTGGCCGCGATGGAGTTCCACTCGCTCAACGTCGTGATCCTGATCCGGAAACCCAACCGCCCGGATCGGGCGATGGGTGGGCGGCGGCATCGACTCTTCGGCAATCCCGACGACGCCTTCGCACAGTCCCTGCCGAAGCGCGGGCTGATTACCCAGGCCGAGGTCCGGGCGATCGCGCTGGCGCAGCTTGACATTCGGCCGACGAGCGTCGTCTGGGACATCGGCGCCGGGTCGGGTGCCGTCGCGATCGAGGCGGCGCAACTGGCCCATCAGGGGGTTGTCTACGCGATCGAGCCCGAGCCGGCCGACGTGGCGCTGATCCAGGCCAATGCCGAGTCGTTCGGCGTGCCGAACGTCCGGACCGTCGTCGGCCGGGCTCCCGAGATCCTCGCCGGTCTGCCCGATCCCGACGCGGTTTTCGTGGGTGGGACCGGGCGGCAGGTCGAGCCCGTCCTCGGCGCCGTTTACGATCGCCTTGTCTCGGGCGGGTCGCTCGCGGTGAACGTGGCGACGATCGAGGGTCTGGCATCGGCTTACCAGGCCCTCAAGGCGATGGCGGGCGCCGTCTCGGTCTGGAACGTGACCATTGCCCGGGGGATCGAACAGATGGACCGGCTTCGGTTCGAGGCGGTCCCGCCGACATTTCTCCTGACCGTGACCAAGGGAGAGCCGGCGGTCGATTGAGCCGGATGAGACGATCGTCGGGCGATTGGGACGGGCTTGGACTGTTGTGGCGGGATGACGGGTCGACTAGATTGAATAATAGCGGCGACGATCCGAGCGGATCGCGGAGGGATTTGTCACGAGTCGGATCGGTGAGGGCGACAGGGGCGGCAATCTCGCGCATAATGGCTCGAAGGGCGCGCGAGAGATCCAGGGGTCGGCGCCGGCCGGTCGGGCCGATGGCGAGATCCACAGGATCGGCGTCGGGAGTGTCGAGAATTTGCGGCGGAAACCGGCCTTCCCGAACGCCCCGAGGCTGCACGAGGTGAATCCTGGGCGGCTCTCCGAGGCTTTCGTCGAGTCGCCACCGTGCTGGGGAAGTGAATCATGCCACGCCTGTTCGTGACGATCGTCGATCGGGACGGGAAGGCGGTGGCGTGGCCGATGTTGAGGATTTGCAGATCTTCCCGGGGGCGGGTAGCCTGTCGTTCCGGGTTTCCGCGGTGGGTCGGCTCGGGGGTAGGTCGCGTTGGGCGCGATGAGGGTACGGTCGATTGATCGCGGGCTTGGCGGCCGTGGAGGCCGGGTCGCATCCCGCCGGTACGAGGGGTCAAGAGGCGCATGGCGGAGACGCAGGAGCCGGAGCTGGACCTTATCGCTGTGGGCGCGCATCCGGACGATGTGGAGATCGCCTGCGGCGGGACGCTGGCCCGGCTGGTCCGCAAGGGGTACGCCGTCGGGATCGTCGACCTGACCGACGGCGAGCCGACGCCGCACTCTCCCGGGCCGGACGTCCGGCTTGAGGAGGCGCAGCGCGCCGGCTCGGTGCTGGGCGTGGCCCGTCGGATCAACCTGAATCTCCCCAACCGTCGGCTCTTCGATACGTTCGAGGCGAGGGTGGAGCTGGCCAAGGTGTTTCGCAGGTATCGTCCCAAGGTGGTGCTCGGATTCGGGGGGAAGACCGTGCTTGCTTCGCCCGATCACTACCAGGCGATGCTGATCACCGACGCCGCCGTTTTCTACAGCCGGTTGACGAAGTGGGACGAACACTTCGACGGCCTGCCGACCCATACGATTTCCAATCAGTTGAGCTTCCCGATCGCGCTGCACGGGTTGGACTTGCCGGAAGCGTCCGGGTACATTATCGCCGATATCGGGCCGACGCTGGATGTCAAGCTCGAGGCGATCCGGTGCTACCAGACTCAGTTCCCCGCGAGCAAGGCCGGGATCTTCCGGGCCGTCGAGACCATGAACCGCTACCACGGGTTGACGGCGGGCTTCGAGGCGGGCGAGCTGTTCATGACGTACCGCTCCGTCGGCGTCGACGACCTGATGCGATGGGCCAGCCCGGCCCATGCCCGAACCTAGGCTTTGTCCGTTGTCGGTTGTCCGATGTGCGTTGTCCATCGCCGGGGCGGCCATCCCGATCCCTGGCGAGCGACCTGGCGTGAGGGTGTCCCGAGGGGGCGCCTCGACGGTCCCCGGGCCGCCGGCGAGTCCGAAGGGTAGGCGTGCGGTGAGCTGGCTTTCGCGAATTCGGACATGGTGGGGCCAGGTGACCGGCAAGAGCCGGGATCTCATCGATCCCGAGGCGACGGAGGAGTTCGCCACGCTCTCGTCGTTCACCCTCTTGCCCGGTCAGCTCAAGCTCCGGGTGGGCGTGGTCTCGGTCCGTGGCAATTATCGCGAGCACAACGAGGATAATTTCTACGTCCCCGGGCGGCGGTCGGTCCGTCACGACAGCACCACCGACAGTCATTCCGATATGGCGGCGATGACGCTCGAACCGCCCAGCCTGTTCATCGTTGCCGACGGGATGGGGGGTCAGCAGGCGGGCGAGCAGGCCAGCCTGATGGCCGTCGAGCTGATTCCCCGCGCGATCCCGCGCCGGCTCGCCGCCGACGAGATCGAGCCGAACCGGGTCAAGGAGGCGATCCGCGAGGCCGTGGCCGAGGTCAACCAGGAGATTCTGGGCAGTTCGGGAGCGGTCAGCGAATTCAACAACATGGGGACCACGGTCGTTCTGGCGTTATTCCGGAGCGATCGGGTGTACGTTGCCGGGATCGGCGACTCGCGCGCCTATCGCCTGCGTGACGGCCGGCTCGAACGTCTGACCAAGGACCACTCGCTGGCCGATGCGCTGGTCGAGGCCTACCTGCAGATGCTGACCAACGAGCGCGGCGCGTCCGCGCACACGCTGCGCGCCTACGAGCGCGAGCTGTACGGATTCGCAGCGTGGCTCGCCGAGCACGGCGGCGTGCCGGAGGTTGCGCGGATCGAGCACACGCATATTCGCGCCTACCTTGGCA
>DAIDJI010000091.1 GCA_027451455.1 Planctomycetales bacterium
CGCCCTCCCAGGAACCACACCGCATCAGCGGGTCGGTCCGGGAGGGCGAGGCTCCCGCCGAGCCGCGGCAAGAGGCTCGGACGGAGCCTCGCCCTCCCAGCGGGCGACGGCCGGCTCGACGATCGCGGCGATCGCCGCGGCAAGAGGCTCGGACCGAGCCTCGCCCTCCCACGAACCACACCGCATCAGCGGGGTTGCGCAGGAGTGCCGGCCTGACCCGAACCGCCGGAGCGTCCGTTCCGCAAGGACGAGGGAAGGCATCATCCCCTGCCGTGGCCTGCTTCAACGAGATGGTGACCGGCACCAGGCCGTCGCGGTGCCCATCCCCATCTCGTTGGAGCCCGTCCCGAAAGGGTGGCCGGGCGGCGTCGTACGGCATCCGGCGATCGGCGCCAGGTCGTACCCCGAAAAGTGGCAGAACTACCCTGCAAAGTGGCAGTCGTACCCCGAAAAGTGGCAGTGCCACCCTGCAAAGTGGCAGTTCTTCCGAGGCAAGAGGCCGGTTTTTGGCAGCAGATGGCACCTGGTGGCAGGTTTTCGGGGCCTCGCGCCCGGCTTTTGGCAGCAAATGGCACCTGGTGGCAGGTTTTCAGCGGCTCGAGCCTGCCGGCCTGCGGATTGTGGCGATTCTGCGGGCGGTTTCCGACCCCGGAGGAGCAGCAGCGCGAGCGCCCGCAACCCGTTTCGCCGGCGCCCGACGGGTTGCCTCGCCCGCGGCACCGACAACCGGTCGTGCGGCCGGCGCCCGGGGTGAATCCGCCGACCGGGCGGCGCCCCGGAGCAGCCCGACCCGCCAGCCGCACTCCGAAGGTGGCTGACTGGCCAGCCGGCCGGCCAGCAACCCGGGGCAGACGCAGACGCAGACGCGACACACGCCGGCCGCGGCCCCGCGGAGGTACGGTCCGAGCCCGCGTACCGGCTCGGGGCCGGACGATCCGCACGCGGGGACGATTCGACGAGACGAGCCGGGCCGGGCCGGGCCGGGCCGGACTGCGCCGATCTGTCCGATCATGGTCTGGCCTCCCAACGCGTCGCCTCGCCCACCGACCAGGACGCGGAGCCCGCCGCCCCGTCCAGCCCGTTCATCCCGTGCCAGGAGGACCGGGGGCGGCCGAGAACCCCTCGTGCACAGGACTCTTCCGCCTTATTTTCAACCCCCCTGTAAACAGGATGTATCAGGTCCGCAAATTCTGTACAGCTTCCTTCCAAAAGAGGAGCGAAAACCCGTCACAACTCCTTTTAGAGCATTGGCTTAAAATTTTTCTTTTTTTATCGAGATTTCTGTCGCTCAGCAAAGTCGTCGCAATCGATAAAAAACACCCATGCTTCCCAAACGCCCACCCAGCCGAATGGCGGTTCCCTTTCGGTGCCTGGGCACAGGGGTGCTCGGAACGGTCCGGGCCCGCCCCGCCGGACCGGACCGGACAGGACCGGACCGGCCTGGTCTGGCTGTCGGCGGTTGGTCGGGCGGGTGATGTCCGCCCGGTCCCGGGCCTGCACCGTCCGGCGGATCGGGCCAGGCCGGGCGGGCGTCGCCACCGGACGGGCGGACCGGACCGGGGCGGGCGGCGTTTCCCTATTCGTTCGCGCTGTCCACACCAGAAGGGTCGGTCCTGTCGGAGAAGCACCGGTCAAAAAAACGGGCGTGGGGGCGACTTACCTCTTGTGCGGATTGACAGTAATGCACAAACTGTTACCCGGCAACCGGATGACGACAGCAAATCACACATGAAGTCGGTGTCGGGTTTGTCAATGCGTCGAGGCATGAGGCGAGCCGGGCGATTGCGCCTGGAACGCCCCCAGGATTGGGCATCGACCTGGAAGCACGCCGACCATGGCTGTGATTGACCTCTCGTTCGTGCTCGTCGGAACAACGATTCCGCTGGATCATGGCTACTCGCTCTTCTCCGCGCTTTGCCGGGTCGTGCCGGGGCTCCACGGGGACCGGCGGGTCGGGGTTCACCCGATCCGGGGCAGGCAGACCGGCCCGGGGATCATGGCCCTCGATGAACGGTCGCGCCTGAAAGTCCGCCTTCCAGCCGAGGAGATTGCCCCGTACATCGCGATCGCCGGCAAGGAGCTGGACCTGGGCGGCCACCGAGTCCAGACCGGAATCCCCCAGGTCGAAGCGATTGTCCCGGCCCCGAACGTGGCGGCCCGGCTGGTGACGTTCCGCCATGCGATGGATGCCGAGACGTTCGAGGCCGACATCCGCCGGGAACTGGCCCGGATGGAGATCAACGCCACGCCCGAGCTCGTCCCCGGGAGCCGTCCCGAGCATATCGGCCAGCCGATCCGCCGCGTGCTGCGGATCAAGGACCGGCGTATCGTCGGCTATCCCCTTCGTGTCGTTGGTCTATCCGCCGAGGAGTCGGTCCGGTTGCAGGAAGAAGGTCTAGGAGGTCGAAGGCGTATGGGTTGCGGAGTATTCGCACCCATGCACCTACACTAGATGTCTTGGCTTACTCAGGACTGATATATCGCCTTGCGGCATCACTGATGGTTCACGCCAGCCGAGCTACCAGAGCACGCATGCGTGAAATATTGCTCAACGCCAGGAGCATCAATGACTTACGTCACCTTGATTGTGCCACACGAATCGCTCGCTGGAAATATCTTTTCCAGTCGGGGGATCGTGCGGCACTATGCTTATGAGGAGCGACTTTCTACCCGAACACGCTTCGTCAAATACATGAAGGAGGGCGTCCGATGTTTGATGACCCTACCGTCAACGAGTTTTGGGAACAGCCCGCCCTCGTCTCGCGCCTCAAGTTAGTTGCCCGCCGGTCTCGGTTCGAATTCGGCGACCTGCTCTCGGAGACGGCCCTCCGCCGACTGCAGAAGGAATTGAGCCCCTCCGACGACGAACGACGCGTTCCGGAGAATCAGATCGCCTACGTTGTCTCGATCGCAGAGAGAGTCGTTAAGGAGCGCGATCCGGCGACTCTCAACCGCAAGAGACGAACCAAACTAGAGCGGGTCAAGAAGGAGGCGATTGCGAAGGTTGCGGCGCAGCCCGACCGGACCTTGGTCTCGGCCGAGCGGTCCGAGCTCGAGGAGGCAATTCGCGATTCCCTTCCCAAGCAGTGCCGGCCGCTGCTATCGGCCTGGATCGACGCACCGGACTCAAGTCCGGTTACAACCGTCGCCAAGTCTCTTGGGGTTAGTCGCCCCACTGCACGGAAGCGACTGAAGGAAGTTCGAAGGCGTTTGACTCGGGCCCTCCTAGCCTACAAGAATTATTGAGGATTCGAACGCATGAGTACCGTTGAACTTAATTTTCCCATTGTCGGCGGTTTCCTGCCTTCCGACAACGGGTATCCGCTGTATGCAGCGGTAAGCCGCAACCTTGGGCGACACCTACCCGCCGACGTTTCGCTGAGCTCGGTCGGAGGCATCCGCGACCGCCAGGGTCGGATTGTTCTCTCCAGAAGCTCGGCTTTACGGTTCCGATTGCCCAGCCACGTCATTCAAGATCTTCTGCCCCTGGCCGGTGCGGCGCTCGAAGTGGGTGGACAGTCCATCACTCTCGGGGTTCCCCATGTCGAGTTGATCCGAGCGAATCCTACTCTTGTCTCGCGACTCGTCACGATCAAGGGTTACACGGAGCCGGAGCCCTTCCTCAATTCCGCTAACCTGCTACTGCGGAGGCTGTGCGGCTCTGGGCATCTCTCGATACCCATGAAGGCAAATGGGTATCGGTCGGGGTCTCCGCAGAGGCGGGTCCTGAAGATCAAGGGACGCGCTATTGTCGGGTTCGGGCTTCAGGTTGAGGGTCTTCTTCCCGAGGATTCGGAGCGTCTTCTCGTGTATGGGCTGGGTGGTCGGCGCCACATGGGGTGCGGCATCTTCGTCCGGCCACCGGTCGAGGAGCGGTCGTCGTGAGACCTCAAACTCTACTAGCCAAATCCGCGCGCGGTGCCGGGGTCGGGCTATCGCTTCTCGCTCACACGATCGACGTGGTGAATTGCGCGAAGCGTCTGTACGAGCTAACCGGACGGGCGCAGCTATGTGCCCTTGGATTAGAGCTGGGGACATGGGGAGAGCGTTACCTTCGGGACCTGACGCTCTGTGCCTTCCTCCATGATCTCGGTAAGGCGAACTCATATTTCCAGGCCCTTCTCACCGGATCAAAGCCGATATTCCAGCCGATCCGGCATGAGGCGGTCTCGTACTGGATCGCGCGGCGGATCCAGATGAGGGAGTGGCTTCAGCGGACGGTCGGCGATCTCAAGGCGCTCGAACTGATCCTGCTCGCGGTGGCGGGACATCATCGGAAATTCCCGCCTGGGCACGAAGACGCCGAACCGATGGTCGTCTACCTGGGTCACGAGGATTTCCACGCGATGCTGGAGTGGGGGAGCGAATCCCTCGGGTTGGCAAGCCCGCCGCGTCTGGACGATGCGACGATCCGATTCTCTCCGAAGCGAGAGAGCGTGATCCTCGAGCTCGAGGATGCGGAATGCGAAGCGTTGGGCCTCATCGACGACATCAAGCGTGAGCGGCCGGAAGAGATTCGGTATCTGGCCCTGCTGAAGGCATCCCTGATCGCGGCCGATGTCGCCGGGTCGATCCGGCGCCAGGGCGGCCGGCCGATGGTTGACTGGATGGCGGACGCCTTCAGCAACGTTCCGACCGCTACCGATCTCGATGGAGTTGTTCGAACCCGGCTCGGTATCAGGAACCTACATCCTTTCCAGCAGGCCGTTGGAGAGGCGCCCGAACGCGTCGTCCTGGTCCGGGCTGGATGCGGCAGCGGCAAGAGCCTCGCAGCGTACCACTGGGCGGCGCGGGCGGCTGAACGCCTGGGCCGCGACCTGCGGGTCTTCTTCTGTTACCCGACGACCGGCACCGCGAGCGAAGGTTACCGCGACTACCTCAAGGACGTCGACCTACCCCGGGCCCTGATCCACGGCCGTTCCGAGGTCGACATGGAGTTGCTCGGACTCGGCGACGACGAACCCGGTCCCTCCGACGATCGCGAAGCCTCCGAGAACGAGCCGGGACGCGCCACCGTGGACTCCGCGGGCGCCCTCGACCACTGGTCAACGCCGCTCGTGAGTTGCACCGTGGACACCGTGCTCGGCCTGGTGCAGAACAATCGCCGAGGGATTTATCTCTGGCCGTCGGTGGCCGGCTCGGCCGTCGTCTTCGACGAGGTCCACTCCTATGATGACCGACTCTTCGAGGCTCTGCTCCGTTTCTTGAAGGAGATGCGCGGTATTCCCTGCCTGTTGATGACGGCGAGCCTTCCGGAGTCCCGTCTCCGGCGGCTGAAGGATGCCCTCTCGGACATTGACGAGGGTCTCGGGGTCGTCCCTGGACCCGACAGGCACGAGAGCATCAAGCGATACAAGCGAGAGTCGGGGGATCCTCGGGATTACGTCAAGGCGGCGTTGGCCGAGGGCGGGAAAGTCCTCTGGGTTGTCAACACCGTCGACCGGGCGATGGACCTCTGGTCGGACTATGGCGGCGGCACCGTCAAGCCCCTGCTCTATCACAGCCGCTTCAAGTACCGGGATCGGGTCAAGCGACATGGGGCCATTATCCAGGCGTTCGGCGGCGATGGACCGGTTCTCGCGTTCACAACTCAGGTCGCAGAGATGTCGCTCGATCTTTCGGCGTCGCTGCTCGTCACCCAACTCGCGCCGGTTCCCGCGCTGATCCAGCGGCTGGGCCGCCTGAACCGACGAGCGTCGGAGGACGATCCCTGGCCATTCGTTGTCTACGGGCTTGATTTCGATGCGAAGAACTCCGCTCCCTACGATCCTATGGAGCTGAACGAGGCGAGGGCGTGGCTCGAATCGCTCGGGCCCGACGGCCTTTCGCAGCGAGACCTCGTGGAGGGCTGGCGAGACGCCGTTCTGCCGCCGGCGAGGTCTGTCGCCTGCGCCTGGCTGGACGGCGGATTCGAGACTCGTGCCCATCCGCTCCGAACCGGGTCGCCCGGCATCGAAATCATCCTGCCCGAGGATGTGAACACTGTGCGCTCCGGCGGGAAGCCCGAGGAATATCGGATACCGATGCTGATGCCCAGGGACCGCGACTGGCACCGGTGGGATGAGGTCGCCTTCTGCAAGGTGCCTCCTACCGGTCTGGTTGAGTATCACCCGATGAAAGGAGCGCGATGGACACGTTGACGATCGACCTGTTCGGCCGCGGCATGGGGCCGCTCCATCGCGCCGGTCTGGGCGGGCTGGCCTGCACGCTCACGCAGCTCGACTGGCCAGGTTCCGAGTGGTCGCTGGACGGGGAGGGCCGGAGGCTGACGTTGCATTGGCCAGGCGGTCTGCCGGGCGCCCGGCCATTCTTCGAGCGGCTTTATGATCGGGCTTTCGGACTCAAGGATGGCATGATCGACCTGCCGGGCGCCTACGGCCGGACCGGTATCCGGCCCGAGATTCAGGCCGAGCTTCAGCGCGGCATGACGCTGACGATCCTCCAGTTCGGGCCTAACCGAAAGGCCAAGAGCAAGACGCCCAAGATCGTTCAATACGACGTCGACGATCAGCCGCTGACGGTCGAGCATCAGGATCTGTCGGATTACACGCACCGCAGCGCCTGGAGGGACCTGCTTACAAGCAAGGGGGCCGTGGCTGAGATGGCCGTGATTCCCGGCACCATTGCACCGGGGTTCGTCCAGCGACATGTCGCCCATGCCTCCACGACCATCCAGCAACCTCCGGGACACGCGATCGCCCTGCATTTTGCGCTCGTGGGCACAATATCCCTCGCGGTTGGGCAAGGCGGTAAGGGGGTGTTGATTATCCCCGACGTCAAGGATCTCCGCGAGTACGTACGACGCCGGCCGTCGCTCAATCCGAGGGAGGCGCGGGAATGCCATGTGGCAAATCCCGCAGACGCGGCCCTCCAGGCGCAAATCCGGTTGCGCGCGTCCGAGGCCGGGCTGAGCGCGCGGGTCGCGCGCTGCCAGGCGGTCCTCTTCTCCGGCACTCCCTGGAATTCCAAGCAGAAAACCCGCACGGCGGTGATCGATGTCGACCCGTTCGAGTCGGATCTGGACCTCTTTGGGGAGGCCCTATCAATGGCGTCCCTCAAGCCGCGGGTGGTTGAGGCGAAGCCCGAGAAGAAGGGTGATCCGCCCCGCAGGTTCTGGGCGGGCGGCACCGTTCGCGCGCTGATCGCGGAGAACCTGGCCCATCACAGAAAGTGGTTCGAGGACTTTCGGAGCCTCGTTGTCGGTCCTGACGGCAAGACCGACGATCAGCGGGTCCGGCAGCTCGGTTTCGAGAGGGAGGGACTGCGAAAAATGATCGAACGACCGTGGCAGGACCAGGGCGAGGAGACACTGGTCATCGCGATCCACCAGGCCATGAGCCAGTGTTTCGGCAAGATCTGGGAGGATTCGGGCAAGGACACGACGACGTTCCAGAACCGGTACGACCGGCAGATGGAGCGATGGCGGCTCGCCTTCGCCCACGCGAAGACGGCCGATGATGTCCGCGGCGGTCTGTCCGAAATCTGGGGGCGGGCGGGCCAGGTACCCATGCTTATGGAGGCGTGGCGCAAGCTACTTCCCATCCTCTGCCGCGACGATCGCTGGCAGCTCAACCGCGACCTCGCACTCCTGGCTCTTTCCAGCTACCGGAGTTCGCGGAAGAAGGACAATGGCGAGGGCGAAAGTCCGTCTCCGCCCCGTGAGCACGACTGACGATTCGATCCCTTTGTGCTGGAGGTTGGTTTGTCATGAGTCTGCATGTCTTCGGCGCCATTGTGACCCACCACGGGACCGCGGCGAACAACCGAGCGGAGACCGACGGGAATATCACGACGCTCCAGAAGCTCGTCTGGCACGGCCGTGTCCACTCGACCGTCAGCGCCGAGGCGATCCGCTTCGCGTTGCGGCGTCGGCTGGGCGAGCATGAGGAGACCAATCGATACTGGGACGAAGCCGGTCCCAAGCCGGCGAACAACTGGCGCGACCACACTTTCTCGAAATGGGCCGAGGGCGGCTCCTATATCGACGACGACCTGCTGGGATTCATGAGTGCCGAAGCCGCCAAGGAGGACGGATCGGACGTCGCCTCCGGACCCAAGGGCGAGGAGAAGGCAACCGGCACGAAGAAGCCGCGCGCCAAGGGAACTGCGACCATCCGGCGCTCGCCGCTTGAGGTCACCCGCGCGATCTCGCTGGTGCCGTATGCCGGGGATGTGACGTTCAATGCGGCGAGTCCCGGCGCGACGCCTTCCGCGCAGAAGCAGGGCACGAACCCCGTGCCCTACGGCACGGAGGTGCATGCCACGCGCTATCAGTATGGGTTCGCCCTTACGCCGGATGCCCTTCGTGAGCCGGAGCGAGCCGCCGTCGCCCTCCGTTGCCTGACCGCTCTCGGTGAGGTCGCCGGCAACCACGGCCGGTTCCTGTATGACTTCAGCCCCGAAAGCGTCGTCTTCCGGATCACGCACGACCCTGCGCCCAGGCTTCTGTACGTCTTCGAGGCGAGAGGGAACGGCCCGGAGATCGACGCCCCCTCCCTCCTGGCCCGCGTCGAATCCGGTGACCTGCCCGGCAAGGAGCTGGTCATCGGGGGCTCGTTCAGCCAGACCGACACCGCCAGGAAGATCGCGGCGATGGGCGCGACCCTGGAGCCCGGCGTGCGGAAGGCGGCGGAACTCGCCTGCTCCCGGATTAAGAGCCGGGAGGACTAGACTCATGCTCGGACTCGAAGTCACCGTCCCGGTCGCCTGCTTCCGCCGAGGATTCGCCCGGGAATACTGGGAAACCGAGGATCTCCCGCCACCCGCTACTTGCTACGGGTTCCTGCTCTCCCTGGTCGGCGAGCGAGACCGGCGACGCCACGTCGGCGCCCGCGTTGCGCCGGGTCTTTTCAATGAGCCCGACCGGAGCACAGTCCTGCGGACCCTCTGGCGTGTGAAGGAGCGTGGCACGCTTCCGGGAGTCGGCACCAACCTCCGTCCCGACTACCAGGAACTGCTCACCGACGTTCAGCTCGCCATCTGGCTGGATTCCGGCGAGGAATCGTCTGCCCTTCCGAATCTCGAGGAGAGGGTGTCCACTGCCCTCGATCACCCGGAGCAGATCACTCGGTTTGGAGGGCTTTCTCTCGGCGAAAGCACGCATCTGGTCGACCAGGTCCGTCGTATTCGCGACGACGATGGCCGCGAAGCGCGGGTCTATCTCCTGGCCGAGCAGGGGCGGCTCTCGCTCCCTGTCTGGGTTGACCACGTCGGCTCGGCGGGCACCCGGTATGTCACCGGCGATCTCGTCGCGGCGGGCTGTAGCCTCTCGCCGACGGCCGCTCGCATGCCCCTGATTGAGCCTCCCTAATTGGAGTTGTCCCAGGGCGTACTGAGGAAGGGAGCGAGACGTGGATGAGTCAGCGGGCAGTTCGGGCCCTCCCCTTCGCGTGATGTCGTTGCATGCGCTGGCTTACTGCCAACGCCTCTTCTACCTGGAGGAGGTCGAGGAGATCCGGGTCGCGGATAACCGGGTTTATGCCGGTCGCGAGCTGCACGCGTCGCTCGAGGCCGATGAGGATGGCGAGCGGACGCAGCTCGAGCTGGCGGACCCGGCGCTGGGACTTTCCGGCAAGGTCGACGCGATCCGGCGCCGGGACGGGTCGCTGCATCCTTACGAGCACAAGCGCGGCCGGTGCCGCAAGGGGCCGGCCGGGCCGGAGGCGTGGCCGTCGGACCGGCTCCAGGTGATCGCGTACGCCGCGCTCATCGCCTCGTGCACCGGACAGCCGGTCGCCGAGGGACGGGTCCGCTACCACGCCGACAACGTCACCGTGCGGGTGCCGTTCGACGACGCGGCGCGGGCCGAGCTGGCCGAGGCGATTACCACGGCTCGCCGGCTGCGCGAATCGACCGAACGGCCGCCCGTCGCCGAGAACGAACGCCTCTGCGTCCGCTGCTCGCTGGCGCCGGTCTGCCTGCCCGAGGAGGTCCGCCAGGCCGAGGAGCCCGACCGTCCCACGGCCCGCCTGTTCCCGCCCGACCGCGACGGGACCAGCTTCCACGTCCTGACCCCCGGCGCGACGATCGGCCGTAGCGGCGAGGAGATCGTCGTCCGCCCGCCCGACGGCGGCCCCGAGACCCGCCGACCGATCCGCGAGCTGGACTCGATCCTGATCCACGGCCATTGCCAGATCACCACGCAGGCGTTGCACCTCTGCGTCGATCACGAGGTCGCGGTGCACTGGCTATCCACCACGGGACGCTACATCACCAGCACCGCCACCAGCGCCGGACAGGTGCAGCGCCGGGTCCGCCAGTACCGCGCGCTGGCTGACGAGGCGGTCTGTCTGCGGCTGGCCCGGGCGCTGGCGCGGGGCAAGATCGAGAGTCAGCATCGGTACTTGCTGCGCGCCTCGCGGGGCGACGAGGCCCTGCGCGACGCCATGCTTCCCGACCTGGTCCTGCTGCGCTCGGCCCTCGCCGCGCTCGACCGCGACGGCGACCGCGGCACGTTGCGGGGGCTGGAGGGCTCGGCGGCGGTCGGCTACTTCCGTGGGCTGGCCCGGCTGATCGGTCCGTCGGTCCCCGAGTCGCTGCATTACTCGACCCGCAGCCGCCGCCCGCCGGTGGACCGGTTCAACGCGGCCCTGAGCTTCGGCTATGGGCTGCTGCACACCGCCGTCACCCGGGCCATCCTGGCCGCCGGGCTCGAGCCGTCGCTGGGGTTTTTCCACACGCCCAGGAGCGCCGCGCATCCGCTGGTCCTGGACCTGATGGAGCTGTTCCGCGTCCCGCTCTGGGACATGGTCCTCATCGGCTCGCTGAATCGCGGCCAGTGGGACCCGGAGGCCGATTTCGCGGTGACAAAAGGAAAGGTCTGGCTGTCGGACACCGGGCGGAAGAAGGCCGTCAACCTCTTCGAATCGCGGCTGGACGAGACCTGGAAGCATCCGGTGGTCGGCTACTCGCTGTCGTACGCCCGGACGATCGAGCTGGAAGCCCGCCTGCTGGAGAAGGAATGGACGGGGGAGCCGGGCCTGTTCGCGCGGATGCGGCTTCGCTGATGAGGCGGGTGACGATCGGAGGTCCAGGAGGGCGGAAGGAGCGGGGTCGATGCGCGATTCCAGTTGGTGGCTGGTCTGCTATGATGTACGCGACCCGGCGCGGCTGCGGAAGGCGGCGAAGATCCTGGAGGGGACGGGCCAGCGGATCCAGTACTCGATCTTTCGCTGCTGGATGAACGAGACGGCCATGCAGCGTCTGCGCTGGGAGTTGACCCGGGTTCTGGAACCGGAGGACGACGTCCTGGTGATCCCCCTGTGTTCGCGGTGCGTCGAGGGCATGGAGACGACCCACTCGGCTCGCAAGGTGCCGGACTGGCCCGACGCGCCCGAGCGTTTCGAGATCGTCTGAGGGCCAGGCGTACCCGAGACGCGGGGACCGGGGCCGGATCGGGCGCGAGGGGGGAATTCAAGCACCTCCGCGTGTCCGGGGCCTTCGGACCGAAATCCGTGGTCAACCCGTTCTCCCGAAAGGAGATACGGATCTTTGACAACCGGAAAGGATCGTGAATTGATGGAAGTCCAAACCCCGAGGTCACTTGCCCGATCGACCGCAAGCCGATCGGCCCGAACCGCCAGGCTTTCGCGAGAATCCGTCGGCATGCTTGAAAACCGTCGTTGTAACCCGCGACAGCCTAGAAGGTTACGGCAAGGAAGTGACCCCGTCTGTGACGCCGAGAGGCGTTGAGCACTCGGAGAGCAATCCGGAGACTTCCAAGCGGTACAAGTGACCCCGTCTGTGACGCCGAGAGGCGTTGAGCACATGGCTGTGCTTCCGTGCCATGCCTCGCCCCCCAAAAGGTGACCCCGTCTGTGACGCCGAGAGGCGTTGAGCACATCCGCCTGAAGGCGGCCG
>DAIDJI010000092.1 GCA_027451455.1 Planctomycetales bacterium
GACAATCGCCGGCACCGGCCGCGCCCGGACCGGCTTGCCGTCGAGCCATCGTTTCAGGTCGTCGGCCAGCGCGAGGGCGCTCTCATACCGTCGCAACGGGTCCTTTTGCAGGCACTTACCGCAGATCACCTCCAGGTCGCGCGGGACCCGGGGATTGTTCCGCGAAGGGGGATCGGGCTCCTGCGTCCGGACCAGGTCGAGCATCTCAACGAGCGTCGTCCCGGTGAATGGCGCCCGGCCGGTGAGCAGGGCATACAGGATCGTTCCCAGGCCGTAGACGTCGGTGGCTGTCGAGACCGCGCCCGGCCCTCGGCTCGTCTGCTCGGGGGCCATGTACGAGGGCGTTCCAATCAGGGTGTCGGATCGGGTCAGCCCAGGATCGATGTCGATCCGCTTGGCGAGGCCGAAGTCGGTGACGTGCGGCGCCCCAGCAGAGTCGACCAGGATGTTCGCCGGCTTCAAATCGCGATGCAGAACGCCGCGACGGTGGGCATGGTCGATCGCCTCGGCAACGGTCGCAACCAGCCGGGCCGAGGCGCGGAAGTCGTCGCGGTACTGGTCGAGGCGACGGTCAAGGCTTGCTCCATCCACCAGCTTCATGCTGAAGAAGGGCTGGCCGCCGCTCTGGCCGATCTCGAAAATGGGGACGATGTGCGGGTGATCGAGCCGGGCGACGGCCTCGGCCTCGTTGCGGAACCGGAGCAGCTCGGCGGTCGTCGCGAAGCCCCGCGACCGGATCAACTTGAGTGCCACCGGACGATCGAGCGCCACCTCTCGGGCCTCGTAGACAACGCCCATACCGCCCCGGCCCAGCATCCGTCGGACCTCATAACCCGCGTCGAGCAGGTCGCGGGCCTCGCCGGGCTCGAGGCGGCCGTCAGCGTGGTCATCCGGGTTGCGGTGGTCGAGCCAGGTCTCAACGTCAGGATCCGAATCGGGCCGGCTCAGGGCGCTGAAGACGGAGTCGACCACTTCGGCCAGGTCCGGGAACCGATCGCGATAGGACGAGGCCTCGGGGCGCTCGCCCCGTCGTCGACGATAATCGACCTCGAGTCCCAGCAGGTCGCGAAACGCGACGGCCCGCGCTACCTCATCAACCCCGGCCAGGTGCGCCAGCAAATCCGGATCGCGGCCGGCGCGAAGATCCTCCTCGAATTGGTCGCAAGCTGCGTCGACCCGCAGAAACGCCGTCACCGAAACGCCCGGCTGATCCATTGTAGCGCGGTCGCTCATGGCGGAGCTCCCAACCTCGAGTACGACGGCCCGCGGCCCGTCCTCGGATCCCATCTCGGATCGCCGATCCCGCACCCTCGGATTCTGTCTCGGGCGGTCGACGTCCATCATTTTCGGGTTTGCCCCTCGTGATCATCAAGGCTGGAAGGTAGGCAATTCGACACCGGCCCGTTCCGGTCCCGACGCCCGGCCTCAGGATTGTGGAATCAGGAATCTTGAATTTGAAACATAAAAGTTATTATACTTTTACATAGATAATTTAACAAAAAACAATCTCGCCTCCAATCACCCGGGATTTCCCTCGCCCCAGATGGCCCGGATGAGCCGAAGCTTCCGGTCGACAGTCTTGGTGGAGACATCCAGGGCGCGGGCGATCTCCTGCGTTCCCCGGCCTTCGAGCCGGAGTAGCGCCACCACCCGGAGCGCAGGGTCGCCGAGGCGGTCGAGAAACTGGTGGCAATCGTCGAGGAAGTGGGTGACATCCTCGGGGGACGGCTCGCGACTGAGGACCTCGGCCACGCCGTCGCGGCCATCTTGGTCGCGGGCGATCAGTGCCGACTCGCCCAGGACGTTCCCACCGCCGCGCTTCTGCCGCGTCTGGTGGCGGACGGCCTCGAGCGACTTGCGGACGGTGATGGTCGCCAGGACGCGCCAGAGGTCGTCACGGTCGTCGAGCTGGGGGAACTGGCCGCGACCGGCACGGTCGCAGAAGCTCCGGAAGGCGCTGATGGCCACGTCCTCCTCGTCGAACGCCCGCCGGCAGTGCGAGGGCAGCCGAGAGCCGGCCAGCCGAACCAGCCGGTCGAAGTACTGGTCCCAGAGCCGGCGGATTTCCGCCGCGTCACCCGCCCGAATCCCCTCGATCCAGGTCGTGATCGGGTCGTCCTGTGCCATGGTCGTCCCCCTTTTTGCGATCGCCCCGGCGGATCCGTGCCAGACCAGACCTTGCCTACCTCATACATTGCCGAAAAAGCGAGGACCGGACAATTCCCGATCCGCCGGGATTCCTGTCCGCTTGCCGACTGTTTTGGCAATGGTTCTCGCGGAGGTGAATGCCATGCGTCCATCGAGTCGGGGTTTCACGCTGATCGAGTTGCTGGTGGCGATTGCGATCATCGCGGCGCTGATTGGGATTCTCCTGCCAGCGGTCCAGGCGGCCCGCGAGGCCGCGCGCCGGATGCAATGCTCCAATAACATGAAGCAGATCGGCCTGGCAATGCATCAGTACCATTCGACCTACGACTGCTTCCCGCCGGCCGGCAGCGTCGATTTTTCGGGAAATTCCACGGGCACCGGCCGGGTCCCGCAGACGGCCTCCATCCACCTTCGGCTGACCAACTACCTCGAACAGCGCGCCGTTTACGACGCCTACAACTTCCTGGTTGGCGACGTCTTCCAGGGTGTTGCGGTCGCGGCCAACACGACGGTGATGTCCACGTCGATTCCGGGCTACCTGTGTCCGTCCGACCCGAACCCGGGCAGCACGGCCAACCTGGCCGGCGGCTACAAAGTTCCGGTGACAATGGTCAACTATGCGGTCAACGGCGGCGTGAACCGATGGAACTTCGGCGGTCGGACCAACGGCACGGCCTGGTGGCTCGGCGGTCATCCCTACTATGGCGCCGTGGTCCGGATCGCCAGCGTGACCGACGGCACGAGCCAGACGTCGGCGTTCGGCGAGTGGGTGAAGGGTCGTTCGGGCCTGAATGCCCCTGGGCCGAATCTGGTCTACGCGATGGCCGGGTATACGAACGGCGGACCAGTCGCTGACAACCGGATCTGCCAGTCGGCCTCCTCGCCGCTCTGGGATTTCAAGGGGGAATACTGGACGCTCCAGGACTCCGGCCGCGGCGGACCGTATTATCATGTGATGACGCCCAATCAGAATGCCTGCTCGGTGAGTGCAGCGTTTGGAAATGTGGATTCGTTCATCGGGGTCAGCTCGATGCACCCGGGCGGGGCGAATGTCCTCCGGCTCGACGGCTCGGTCCGGTTCGTGGGGTCGGGGATTGACCTGTCGACGTGGAACGCGATGGGGACGCGAGCGTTCGGCGAGGTGATTGGCGCTGAGGCTCTGTGAATCCGGGCCTGAGATCGGCTAGACTCGACCGTCCCGCCGGCGCGGCGGGAGCCGATGCGTCCCCTGCGACCGACCCTCCGATGCTGGAATCGAGCCCGAGAATCCCCATCGAAATCCCCGACCGACGCGCGGGGCGCCCCTGGCAGGCTGTCCGTCGGGCGCTCCGGATCTCGCGACTGCGGCTCCGGACGATCGCCGCCCCCCCCGACCGCCGGTTGCTCCGCCGCCTCCGGCGCCTCGATTTGGTCCGGGGCCGGGTCGCGATCGATCTGCTCGGCGGCGGGATCACCAACCACAACTTCGCGGTCAGCGCGCCCGGCGGGAAGTACATGGCCCGGCTCGGCGAGGATCTCCCGCTGCTGGGCGTCGACCGCCGGAACGAGGTCGCTTGCCACCGGGCGGCGGCCGGGCTGGACCTGGCCCCCGAGCTGGTGTATCACGAACCGGGCTTGCTGGTCTCCCGGTTCGTCGAGGGCCGGACGATGACCGCGTCGGACCTCCGCGAGCCCGATCGCCTCGCCCGCGCCTCGGCGCTCCTGCGGCACCTGCACCAATCGCGCGACGAGCTGACGGGCGAGTTCCTCTCGTTCTGCCCGTTCCGGGCGTCGTTCACCTATGCGAGGACGGCGGCACGCCTCGGCGCGGCCCTCCCGGCGGGTATCGACGCGGTGCTGGAGGATGCCTTGCGACTCTCGCGACGGATCGGCCCGTTCCGCCCGTCGCTCTGCCACAACGATCTGCTTCCGGCCAACTGGATCGACGATGGCCGGCGCCTCTGGCTGGTCGACTGGGAATACGCTGGGATCGGCCATCCGCTGTTCGACCTGGCGAACCTGGCGGCGACCTGCGGTCTCGAACCCGACCGCGAGGCCGACCTCCTCGCCGCCTACAGAGGCCCGGACGCCGGCCCGATCGATCCTGTTGAGCTGGACGAGTTGCGGATCTTCCGGGCGGCCTCACTCCTGCGCGAGGCGCTCTGGTCGGAGGTACAGACAGTCGCCTCGGACATCGATTTCGACTATCGACGCTACGCTGACGAGAACCATGAAGCCTATCGCGAGTATCGGGCGCGAATGGAGATCCCGTCCTGAGCCCGCGCGGCGAGGGCGACAGGGCGCGGGACTGAGGTTACGATGGACGACGCGGGAGCCCGGGGGCTGTCCGTCTGTCTCTAGCCCGGAGGTCGTGGAGAACATGAGCCATCCCGTTCGTCGACCGAGCGTCGGGATCGAGACGCTCTCCATCCGCGATTTCCGCGGGATCGACAAGCTGGATCTGGATTTTCGCGGGCCCGACGGGCATCCCAATTCGCTGGTCGTCCTCGCCGGCCCGAACGGATGCGGCAAGACGACCGTGCTGGAGGCCGCGTTAATCCTGGTCGGCGGCCATGAGCTCATCGCGGGCCGTCGCGGCCGTCCTGCGATCCGGCGCGGTGCTCGGGATTACGACATCCGGGCCAATATTCGGGCCCACGATGTGATCCGGATGGGATACGACGCGGCGCACCTCTACGATCCGGACCCGCATCCCGTCCCGCACAGGTACTTTCCCTCATCGCGTGCGCCTTCTTTCGTCGGCCACGTCGCTCCTTCCGTCGGGAGGACGGAGTCTCGGCCCTCCATCGAGGGGCGGAACCCCCTCCTGGAAATCAAGCAGTTACTGGTGAATGCCGCGACGATCGAGCGGTTCGGGAGTGCGCCCCCTCAGTTCGTCTCGTATTCCGCGGTGATCCGCGAGATCAACAACGCCTGGCGCGAATTCTATCCGGAATCCGGGCAGAGTTTCACCGTGGAAATCGTCCCGGCCGATGAGTCGAAAATCGGTGGCTTCGACGTCTACCTGATTTCCCCGGATGCTACTCGCGTCGAGATTGATCTTTTGAGTTCGGGCCAGCTCGAGCTCTTCCTCTTCCTGAGCACCCTGGCATTGAATCAAGATCGAGAAGGAATCCTCTTCATCGACGAGCCCGAGCTCCACCTCGATCCCCAATGGCACCGGCCGATCCTGCGGAGCCTGGTGCGGCTCCAGCCCCGCGCCCAACTGGTGGTCGCCACCCATTCGCCCGAGATCTACGACGCCGCGGCCTCGTACGAGCGCCATTACCTGGTGCCCGAGGACGATCCGCGCTCGTGGCTGTGGGCCGTCCATAATCGCGTCGGCTCGGGAGCCTGAATCCTGTGGCACGCGACGTCGAAAGGGCCAGCCTCTACACGGCCCCGATCAATCTCTGGGTCGAGGATGAGGTCACCCGCGCCTACCTGGATACTGTTTGGGGCAGCCCCCTCGTCCGGTTCCTCATCGGCGGGGGCAACGAGGGCGTCCAGGCGATCGTCAACGACGCCGAGAAGGCCGGCTATTCCAACGTGTTTGCCGTGATCGATCGCGACTTCCGCCGGACCAACAAGCCCGATTGGTTAGATCCTGCGAAGAGGCCCAGGAGGTTCGTCCTGCCCGTCCACGAGATCGAAAACTACCTTCTCGACTCCCGCTCGCTGGCGGCCTGTCGGTTGAACAACCTGAACAGGGCCGCAGACGAGATCGAGGCCATGATGGTGACGGAGGCCGAGCGACTCCGCTGGTGGGCGGCCTGCCGGGATGTCGTGGCGGAAATGAGGAGGCGGTTCCGAGAAGGATTCCTTGGCGACCCATCACGAGCCGTGATGACACAGGATACAGCGCAAGCTCATATCTGCGGATCGCCCTGGTTTCGGAGGCTCCCCAGGGAAATAGCCGGTACGACCGAGGCGGATATCCATCAATTGCTGGACGAAGCCCACCGGAAGGCAGAGCGAGCCCTCGCCGACGGCTCCTGGAGGACCGAGTTCGCCGGCAAGGAGATCCTCCGCGATGTCGGAAGCCGGATCTGCGACCGCAACAAGATCCCCGGATATCGGCCGACCGCCTCCCAATTTGATGAGGACCTCGCGAAAGAGGTCGGCGCCTGGCAGCGGGACAATCAAAAGGTCCCCGAAGACCTGATGGAACTCCTCGCCGCCCTCCGCCAGCGGATCGCGAGGCCACCGGCCGGGCCGTAATTCAGCCCCGCTTATGGGATGGCGATCAGGTCGGCCGGGCCCGGGGCGCCCGGCGGACACCCAGAATGGGCACCGGCTGGAGCAGCTCGCCCGAGCCGATCAGCGAGCCGAGGATCACCGTCGCCAGCGAGACCAGGATGCCGCCGACCGACCACCACGACGCCCGACGGGCCGTCTGCTGCGTCGTTGCGTCGCTGCCCAGCTCTCGGCTAACGTCCGCCGCCGAAACCGGGCTGGTCCGCACCCGGTCGTAGTAGCTCCGGTACTTGTCCACGGTCGCGTCGTCGACGCCCGCCCGCTTCAGGTCGGCGGCCACCCGGTCGTAATCGATCCGGCCCCCCTCGATCGCGTAGACGCCCGAGGCCGTCCCGAAGAGCGCTACGAACCCGGTCCGCATCCCGGCCGCCAGCAGCCAGACCATTCCTATAAATAGAACCCCCCACAGGATCATCCCGTAGAGGATTGCCTCCAGCTTGCTCTCGCCGACCGCCAGCCGACTCGTCGCCCAGCCGCCGAAGAACATCGCCAACAGCAGCACCCCGATCGAGTAAAGGGCCGCGCCGGCCTGGACCTCGTCCGAGGCCCCCCGGGCCGCCATCTCAATCCCGAGCGCCACGCCAACCATCGTTAGCACGATGTAGATCGTCAATGCGACCATCGCCCCGGCGGCGATGGCCCCCCAGCTCACCCGACTCCGCACCCCGATCAGGTCGATCGCGCTGGGTCTGTTCGTATCCGCCATCGCTGCACCTCCCGGATGTCGTGAAGGGCGATGGACTCGCCCCGATGGTGTCATCCGGTATGCATGTTGCGTTCCGATCGGAGACAGATGACGACCGGCGGGGCCTCTTTCGCCTGAAAGCAGGATAAGGTGCCCGAAGCAGGATGAGGTGTCCGGAACCGTTGATGAGGCGCATGACAAATTATTTGATGCGCATCTGTTGTTCCCTTCCTTCGAGCGGGAGCCTGTCCCTCAAGGTTCGTCATGCCCCTTACTTTTTGAACGTAATCCAGATCGGCGAGGCCCAGGCGAGGTTGGCGTCCGTCTGCTCGACGCGGACGTAATAGTAATGGGTCTCGCCGGACTTCGCGTTGTCGTCGGTGTAGCTCAGCTCGGCCGATTCCTTGCCGGGCTCGATCGTCATCGCGTACTTCCCGTCGCGGATGACGTGGACCGCCTTGATCGGCGCCGTGCCGACGGCCTTGATCGTGAGCGTGGGGGCGCGGTCCGTCTCGAAGATGTCGCCCATCAGATGATCGCCCGAGCGGACGTCGAGCAGAATGTTGTCGGTCGCGGCGTAGCTGTGCCGCTTCTTGAAGGCGTCGATGATCGCCTGGTGCGAGTTTTCCTCGGTCAGCACGATTCCATAGCTCCAGTGCGTGCTGACGTGATCGCTCGATGACTGGAACCCGAGCCGATATCCCTTCGCCAGCGCGTTGGAGATGAAGCCCTTGGGGCGGTAGCCCCCGATCTGGGTGGCCTCGGTCGGCGATCGTGGGGCGCCGAAGAATTCGTAATTGTGGCGGTGGCCCTGGTAGATCTCCACAACTGGCTCGACCTCGCCGTCGTTGTCGCGCCAGTCGGTCCCCATGTTGGTGGCGCTCGTGTGCGACGAGCAGAAGCCGCCGAAGTGCTTCAGGCAGACGTAGAGATTCTTGGTGTCGGGTGTTCCCTCGCCTTCCGTGCCCTGGAGATCACCGAAGGGGAGCGGACGGATGCCGCGGCGGGGCATCATCACGTTGCGGTGGCCGTTGGGATAGACAGCGCTTCGCTCGTAGGTGTAGGCCGCCACGAACCGGCGTCCGTGGTCGTGCAGGTCCATCCCTTTCTGGATCAGCCACCACATGTATTCGTGATTAAAGCCGTTCATGTGATCGCCGTTCCCCATCCAGTCGAGGTCGGCGGCGTCGAGGGCGTATCGCCAGGTGTCTTCGAGGAGTCCGTCCTGGTCGCGGTGCGAGGTGAATTCGGTGTGGCGGTGGAACTCGCCACGAGCGAGCCGCAGGGTCTGGCCGCCGACCTCGATCCGATGGGCGCGAAGCCGGGCCTTGTCGGCCGCCTCGTTGGGGTGGATGGGATCGTCGGCCGGCTCGGCGGTCTCGGCGATGGCTTCTGGGGTTGGTAGCGGCGTGTTCTTCGAATCGGGCTGGAGCCAGGTGGAGTGGAGGTCGTCCTGGCTTCGCGAGGCGGTGGAGAAGCGATTGTCGGTACTGTGGATCGCCATCAGGCCGCCGCCGATCGGCACGAGGGCGGGGCGGTTGTCGATCAGGTTCGAGGAGTGAAGCAGGTGTCGGGCCTTCGTCCAGGCCTTGCCATCGTGGTGCGTGGCGAAGCTGTCCCAGACCTCGCCCGCTCCGTTGGGGTTTGGATTTCGTCGGAAAAGGAGCCAGAGGCCGATCGAGTCGTCGACGGCCAGCCTGGGGCAGCTCAACCCGCGAGGACTGCCGGCGGGCAAGGCCTCGGCGACCGCGCCGGGGGGTTGCTTCAGGGCTCCGTCGGTGTCGAGGCATTTCACGCGGATCGTCCGGAAGAGGTAGAGCGGATTCCCGCGCTGGGAGACGGGGACCTTGGCGGGCGTCTCGCTCGAGTAGTCCTTGCCCCAGTTCGGATCGCCCTCCTCGTAGGCGATCCAGACCCGGCCGGAACCGTCGCAGGCGATCGAGGGCCGGGCCTGGAATCGCGGCGTCGAGGCGACCTCGATCGTTTTGGCATCGTCGGCCGTCGAGCGGAGGCGGACGTCGTAGTTCCCCCGCTCGTAGGTATCCCAGGCGACGAAGACGTTCCCCTTGCGGTCGGCGGCGATCGCCGGGCTCCAGTCGTTGGCCGGTCCTGAGGAAATGGATCGCGGGCGGGCACCGTCCGCGATCGGCATGGCGAGGATGTCGTAGTTCTCGCCGCGCCAGGCCTGCCAGGCGACCCAGACAGTTCCCTTTGCGTCGGTGGTGGCGACGGCCTCGGCGTCGGTCCCGGGGTCGTTGGTGAGGCGGACGGCCTCGCTCCACTGGCCCGCCTCGTCTCCCTTTCCAGGGGTGTACGTTCGCCGGTAGAGGTCCCAGTTGTGGTCGACTTGCTGTGCCCAGATCACGACCACATCACCCCGACCGTCGACCGAGACGACCGGCCGCCAGACGTCGAGCCCGCCGCCGGTCACGGCGATCGGCGCGTCCCACGACTTGCCGTCGTATCGCCGGAGGTAGATGCGGTCGCCGTTCTTCGTCGGGACCAGCATCGAATCAAAATCCTCCGGCTTGATGGCTCCCTTGAGGACGGGCTGCTCGGAGGTGTAGCTCGTGTAGGCGAGCCAGATCGAGCCGTCGGCCGACTTCGCGGCGGCCGGAAAATCCTCGTCCTCGGTCCCGCCGGTGAGCTGGACGGACGGATCGATCCGCTCAATGGCCGCCTGCCCGTCGAGGAACGTTCGACCCTGGCCGTGTCGAAGATCGGAGAGGCTCGCCGAGAATTCGCCCCGGTCGGTCTTGATGGTCACGGTCGCGTCGGCCGGTGCGAGCAGGTTGACCAGCATCGTGACCGGGACCATCGGGCCCAGGCGCGCTGCCTTCTTCGCCTGTTTCTTCGCTTGCTTCTTGGCCTGCTTCTTCTTGGCCGGCGTCGCCTTCTTGGTGGTCACGCGGAAATGCGAACCGCGAGCCTCGCCCCGGGCGGCGGGCTGCGTCACGACGAGGCCAACCACCTCGCCAGCGGAGAGGCTCACGTCCCCTTCCCACCGCGTCGGCTCTTCGTCGCGGAGGCCGAGGACAATTTGAAGCCCGACCAGGCCGGTTGGCATCGCGACCCGATCGCCGGGCCCTCCCGGCTCCTGCAAACCGGCGCTCTCGGGACGAGTCCCTGAGACAACGCTCACCGCGGCGAAGGTCACGCTGATTGCGGCGGCCATCAAGACCGCGGCCAGGCGGGATCGCATCTCACGCACCTCCGTTGATGGAAGGCTGGGGGCGTCTCCGACAATCGGGATCATCAACAGCGATTATGATCGGCGATGGTCGCAACGCAAGGCCCTATCGTCCTTGCGATCGGAAACGCGGGGCGCGGCTCAATGGCCGGCCCGCTCGACGCGGCAGAGCCGGAAGCCGACATTCGGGGCGAGTTGCCCGCCCCATTCTCGGTCCCGCCAGCTCCGGCTCTTGCGGGCCATCCGAAACGAGACCGTCACCGCCTCGGCGCAGTCGGACCAAGACCCCCCGCGCAGGACCTTCGCCTCGCCCTCGGCCGGCCCCCTCGGATTCTCGGCCGGGCTATCGCGGTAGTAGGCGGAGTCGTACCAGTCGGACGTCCATTCCCAGACGCCGCCGCTCATGGCGTACAGCCCGTAATCGTTGGGCGGAAAGTGCCGCATCGGACGGATCGCGAACGCCTCCAACCGGTCGAAATCGCAACGACCAGGATCGGGCGGCTCGTCGCCCCAGGGATATCGGGCCCCGATCCGACCGCCCCGCGCGGCCTTCTCCCACTCGGCCTCGGTCGGCAGCCGGTAGATGATGGTTCCGGACCCGAGCCGGGAACACACTTCCTCCGCTTCTTGCCAGGAGACGGCGACCATCGGCTTGCGATCGTAGGTCCAGGGCCGATCCGGCTCGTCGCGGAGCGGGGGGCGGAAGTGCTGGCGATTCGCGGGCGTCCGCCACTCGCCCGATTCCGGGTCGCGCTCGGGCGTGTGGCTGTGCCAGTCCTTCGCCCGCGCCGTGAGGTCCTCGCAGTACTGGAGGCGGATCTTGTTCTCCTGGGTCAGCATGAAGAGGTCTTTTCGGAACGTCCCGCTGGCCTCCCTGTCGAAATCCCTTGGCATCCCGCCTTCTTGCGGGGGAGCCCACCCCATCAAATCGCAGTAGGCCGCCCAGCTCATCGGCGTCTCGGCCAGCCAGTAATCTCCCAGCCGGACCGGATGCACCGGCGCCTCGTCGGGATCGCCCGAGTCCGATCCCATCCGGAACGTCCCCGCCGGGATGTAACGGAAGGCGATCTCGTGTTCCGTGACGGCGAGCCGGTCGAGCAGCGACCGCCGGAAGGCGACGATCTCGCGATGGCCCGGGTCGAGCCCGAACGCCCGGTCGGCCGCCGAGGCCGCCGCGCGCAGGTCCCCCTCCGATTCGAGGCGATGCGCCATCGCCAGATATTCCGCGGGATCGCCGGTCCGGCCATCCGAGGTCAGCATCGTCTCGCGATCGATCGTCATGGCAGCCTCCCCGGTTCAACGCGGCCCGTCGCAGTGGATGTGGACGATATCCAGGGGGGCGAGGACGGCGCCGGGATCGACTGCGTCTCGACCGGCCATCCACCGCGAACGCTCGTCGATCCACGGATCGGGCGCGTTGATCGAGCCGCGGAAGACGAGGGCCCGCGCCCGACATCCGCCGCTGAACGTCTCCGGCGTCCCGCCCGGGAGCGATCGGATGGCCCGGAATCCCTGCGAATGGTGCCAGATCTCGGCGAAGCTCGCCTCGCGGAGGTTCGCCGCGGCGTGCTCGGGCCCGAGGAAGCTGCACGGATTC